>JASLCR010000050.1 GCA_030145955.1 Candidatus Saccharimonadales bacterium | reverse complement strand
TGGCGGAGAGGGAGGGATTCGAACCCTCGGTACGTTTTACCGCACGCCGGTTTTCAAGACCGGTACCTTCAACCACTCGGTCACCTCTCCAAACTTGACCTATTCTAACAGATACACCAGCTACTTGTCGAGGGGTTGCCGTGCAATCGCCGCAGCCCATACCGCACCCGCGCCAGCTTCGAGTAATGCCTGCGAGGCAAAGCGCAGTGTAGCTCCTGTCGTAACGACATCATCAACCAAAAGGTAAATGGCTGTAGAATCCAAGCGACTAGATACATGAAATGCCTCCTTTGCGTTGATAACACGCTGACGCTTTGACGACCCAAGCTGTACTGTATTTGTCTGACGAGCAAGCACCGTAGAATAGGGCAGTCTGCGTCGCTTTGCCAATCCCTTTGCTATTAATCCCATATGATCGTACCCTCTGTGCCGAATATGCTTCGAGATTGTAGGTATAGAGACAATTTTTAATTTAACCCCCGAGAAATCAGGCAATACAGTATCGAGCAGATCAACACAGGTATTCGCACCCGCTCTTTGTCGCATAAACTTATACCCGTTAAGGAGCTGCTCTATCTCACCGGACCGCTCGGTAACTACCCAAGCACGCTCATATGTGGTCAAGCAGACACCACATACTCCTTGTCGAATCCCTGGCATACCACACGCAATACAGGCCGAATAACGCTCATCAGTGATGTTATATTTACAATTATCACACAACAGTTTGCCGATTTTACTGCATCCATAACAGTAGTGGGGAGCGACTATTTGCAGGAGGGTATCAATCATTGTGTTTTTTACGTTTAAAGGGGTGCTTTTGTTGATTATACCTGAGGTATTGGCTATACTGAAGAGGACTATCTGTCAATAGAGCCTTAGATAGAAGTGGAGGATATCATGGCCCGTAAACAAAATGACGATTTGCTCATCGAAGACGAACTTGCTGCGGCATTTCTTAACGATGACGATCTCACAACAACCGATCAACCAGCGGTACAGAACGACGCTCAAGTGCCCGTACAGGCAGACGACAACTGGGAAGACGACCAGGAAGATTTTCCAGGTCAGCTCGCAGTTGATGTCTACGAAACCGACGACCAGCTCGTTGTAAAAGCTCGTACTGCAGGTGTAAACAAAGAAGACCTTGATGTAAGCATCTCAGATGGCATCCTGACTATTTCAGGTACACTATCAAGCGGTGACGACACCGAGGCAACCAACTGGCACATCCAAGAATGTTACTGGGGCGAATTTAGCCGCACCGTAGCTTTGCCAGTTGCCGTAAAGGAAGATGAAGCAGCAGCAGCCCTCAAGGATGGCGTGCTAACAATCAGCTTCCCTAAGGTACAGCAGGAACAAGCAAAGAAGATTGCAATCCAGTAGGTTACCCAAAGTATCGACAAAATAACCACTTCGGCGAGGGAAGTGGTTATTTTAATTTCCCCTCAAAATACCGACAGCTGAAATAAAAATAGCGCAACCCGGAAGTCGCGCTATTTTAACGGTTATTCAGTCTATTTTAGTTTGGAGTAAAACTATCGATAACGAAGTTAACCACTGCAAAAGCGAGGATCGCCACAACAATACCAACACTCGCGTAAAGGATCGTGTTCTTTGCACTTGTTACCGCGCCACTGTCACCACCAGATACGGTGTAGCGAATACCGCCGATGATAAGCATAATCACCGAGATCGCACCGATGATAAAGAGGAGTACGTTGGTGATTGTCTTAAATACACCGTTTGAGCCAAACAGATCAGACTGCTGGTCGTCACCCTGTGCACAGTTTGCTCCATTTTTGAGACTAACAGCATCTGAACAGTCAGCCGCACTAGCCTGAGAGGATGGTGCAACCGTCGCAACGCCGAGTGCAAGTACTGGCACAAGAAGGAGTGCCTTCAGTGAATTTAGTAAGTATACTTTCATATTAGTAGTATGTTCCTTTCATTGGTTTCTGTAACGGTTATAGCAGATTTATCTCTGTTTGTTAAGACTTAGGAGCAAATGCGCCGAGCACGAAATTAACGATTGCATAGGCAAGAATAGCTACAACAAGGCCAACAACTGCATAGAGGATCGTATTTTTTGCACTCGTAACCTTACCCGAGTCGCCGTCAGAAGTAGCGTATTTAATACCACCGATTACAATCACAATTACGGCGATAGCGCCAAGCACAAAGAGAAGCACATTAACAATATCTTCAATCCTTGCACCAAGTTTCTTTTCGCCATCCTTTGTGCACGTAAAACCGCCATCCTTATTTGTGCCAGGAGTACCGCCAGATCCTTCACATATTGAAGCCTGTGAAGATTGAGCACTCACCGTCGCCGGCGCAAGGGTTGCAAATGCCATACCACTTACCGCGAGTATCGCCACGATCATTAGTTGAATTCTTTTTTTCATTATACTGTTCCTTTCCTACTTAAAACTGCCAATTACAAAGAATACGATTGCATTTGCAAGCAGTGCCACAACAAGCCCAACCACTGCATACAGTATGGTATTTTTTGCACTTGCAACTTTCCCTGAGTCGCCATCTGCGGTTGCATACTTAATACCGCCGATTACAATCACGATCACCGCGATAGCGCCGATTGCAAAGAATAGGGTAGAAATAACATCCTGAATAAACTGATTAGTTTTCTTATCGCTGTTTTTTGTTTGCTTACAAATTGTCGAGTCTGGATTAGTATTACACGCCTCATCAATCACACTTGCCGAAGCAGTAAGCGGAGTCGCCGCCACAAACAGCGACGAAGCAAGCGTCAACACAGCCATTATTAGTTTAGCTTTGTACTTCATTAAAACCTCCCGAGCACAAAGCCCGTTATTACAAATGCCATCATAATCACCACAAGTCCGATTACCGCGTACAAAATAGCGTCTTTTGCTGTTTTTATCTTGCCTGCATCACCGTTCGAGATAGTGTACAGAATACCAGCGACGATAATCACAATCACACATGCCGCGCCACCCGCAAAGTAGACGATTCCAAGTACATCATCGAGTACATCATCTGGTTTTTTATCTGGAATGCCGTCTGGATTAAATGTTATGGCCAACATTTTTAATTGCTCAATCATGCTATATACCAATCCTTGTCACAATAAATGAGACCGCAATTACCGCAACAAGCGAAATTACCAATCCAATAACGGCGTTCTGAATCATTTTCTTTCCAGAGGTAATCTTGTCGCTACTGCCAGTACTAATTAGATACATAAATCCGCCCCAGATAATAAAACCAGCACAGATATACACTACAAGTTGAAGCATAATTTCTACTACGTTAAGAACGATAATCGTGATGTAGGTTGTGAGACCTTTATCAAATTCAGAGCCAAAATCACCAGGCGATTTTATATCACAATCAGGTACCTTGCCGTCAGCCAGACCACGATACCATGCTGGAAATGTTAAGAAACGCACATTATTACACGCCTCACCCTTGGCGGCCGCTGAAGGCACTAGAGGGCTCATTGTCGAGAGAAACCCTACGCTCACGAACACCATTGCTAAATAGACCAGAATTCTTTTCATGCTGTCTATATGGTAGTACGGCAGAAGGGTTTTGACAAGATTGAGAATTATCCCCCTAAGATATTGACTTTTCATCTGTAAAATGGTACAATCCAAGAGATATGTGGAAGGGTCTCGTAAGAGCTCCGCAGGGTAGACTATCCCTGCGGAAATTTACCATGCTGTCTGCCACTTTGCTGGTGGTGTGTTTTACGTATATTCTTGCGGCTTCACCGGCCTCTTACGCAGCTGATCATGATGCCAATTGGAATGGTGGCAACCTCAGTTACGATGCGCGAGATTACACCGGGCCAAAAACAGCCGAAAAGAATGATAAATCAACCCTTGCAGAGGGTACTATTTACTACGCCGCCTACGAAAATGGTAATGCGCGCACAGGCTCACAGGCCCAGGGCTATATCATCTACTTCGAGAAGGGTACCGACCCTGCAAAAGCTACTTCAGCCTATTACACATTTGGTTTTTTCGATATTGCATCGGGTAAGTTTAGTAATCTTTCGCCGCCAAAAAAGATTGATGTCGATGCATCTACCTACGGCGATGCCGCCACCATTGAACCGTCATCATGTGATGTAAGCGGTATCGGGTGGATGATCTGCCCAGTGTCTAACTGGATTGCTGAAGGTATGGACTACCTTTATAACATCGTGGCCGCGTATCTTAGGGTTTCGCCAATTACCGGCACAGACAGTGGTCTCTACGAAATGTGGAGCGTGATACGTAACGTTGCGAATATCTGTTTTATTATTGGTTTTCTTGTACTTATCTACGCCCAAATTACCGGCGGTGTAATTAGCAACTATACGATCAAGAAAATGCTCCCTCGTATTATCATTGCAGCAGTTCTAGTTAACGTGTCGTATTGGATATGCGCCATAGCCGTTGATCTGTCAAACATTCTTGGCGCATCGGTACAAAACATGTTTATGGCCATGCAAGAACGTATTGGTGCCGCCAACTCAGGTGCCGATGACATTGGGTGGGTAAAGGTAACATCGCTTGCTCTTGGTGGCGGAAGCTTAGCTACAATTGGCATTCTTGGCGCCACTGCCGGTGGAGCCGGAGCACTGACATTTGCTATTATCGGTGCCCTCATTCCAGCGCTTTTTGCCGTATTCGTAGCCGTTATTATCCTTGCCGCGCGCCAGGCACTCATTACCGTCCTTATCGTCCTTTCGCCGCTTGCATTTGTCGCCTACCTTCTCCCCAATACCGAAGACTGGTTCAAGCGCTGGCGTAAGCTCTTTACCGCACTAATGGTAATGTTCCCGGCATTTGCCGTCATATTCGGTGGTGCTCAGCTTACTGGCGTACTTATCATTCAAAACGCCAGCACATTACCAGTAGTTATCCTTGGCCTGCTTGTGCAGGTTATTCCGCTATTTATCACTCCGTTCCTTATCAAGCTCAGTAGCGGCCTCATGGGAACTATCGCTGGCATGGCAAACGATCGTAGCAAGGGTGTGTTCGATAGAGCTAGGAACTGGGCGGGGGAGAACCGCGATATGCATAAAGCCCGGGCACTTCGCAACGGCATGAATCGACGTAAAAATCTCAGCCTCAAGAAAGGAGAGCGCCTACGTACCGCACGCGCCCTCGCACGTCCAACAACTGCCGGCGCATACTTTGCTAGTGGTAAAATGCATCGAGATAGAATGACAGCTGCATACAATGCACAGGCTGAAGGAAGCTATGGTGACACTCGCCGCGGGCGCCGATCATATACAGAAGATAAAATTGGTGAGCTGAACAAATCATTGTCGCACGCAAACAACGAGGAACTTTGGCAAGGCCGTGTTGGAGGCCAAATAAAGAGTACTCGGCGCACCCAGTGGGGAAGAAACCGTGAAGACGAGCGTTACCATGGCTATGAAAAAATGACACACGACGCACACAAAGCCGAAGGACGAGCTGAATTGTACAAAAACAAGACTCAAGCCGAAGGTGAAAAAGAGTTCCGAGAAGAAATCGAAGCTTCACGCGCACTCACCCGTGTCGTAAAAGACACGTATCACGCCAAAAAACAAGCTGAGCAGTTTGAAGCAATCGTACAAAAAGCTGCCGAAAAGAGTTGGAATAATCGAATTCGTCATGATGATGAGGTACGCTCTCGTCAGCTTAAGGTTGTACGAAACGAAGACAATGCCAAGCTTGCAGAACAGCAAGTCACCACACTCATCCAAGAAGTCCGTACTCAGGGTGGTGAACATAGCATTGTAACAACGCCGGATGATATGGCTGTTGCAAATGCTATCCAGCACGCTCATATTGAACATGATGTCTCGTCTCAAGCCGCGAAAGCAGCCGAGCGACTTCAAACCTACCAGATGGCAAGCGAATACCGTGATAATTCGACCTTACGAGTTCGTGCCGCCGGCATCGGTGGTGAGAAAGCTGCAAATCTTGTATACGCGCAAGCCTTTAGTACGATGGTTGAAGTGTGGAATAAAGATGTATCAGCCGAGAAAACAACTCTCTCAAGGGTGGAGAACGGCGTTTTGCTTGACCGACTCGACGACACAGACCTATCCGCTGAGTCTCTTGCTGCAACAGCAGGTGTTATCGCTGGTCGAAAGCACAGGGCTTCGCAAATCAAACTCTTCGAAAAGCTTCGTATACTTCATAACGATGCGGTTGCGAGTGGCGACGTAGAGCGTCAGGCTGTCATTAAAGATATTCAACAGCAAGTTGATGGCGACAAGTCAGCTATACCATTTGGACTAAGCGCCGGAGATCAGGATGCGCTCGGAAGAGGAGAATACTCTGCAAATATCATGAGCAGAACACGTGAGCGAATTCTATCAAATCTCTCTCCTGAATCTATGTCGACCCTTGACCCCGATGAACTTCAGCTCATGTACGAGATGTATACTGGTGGATTCCTCCAGCCAGAACATATCCAAAAGATTGCTTCTACATGGGATGACTGGCAAGCTGATGATCAGCTAAAGGGTAAGATTCAAGACAAGCATCGCAACTTCCTTGAACGAATCAAGACTGGCGATCACACAACCCCTATTAATGGCCTCACGCCACCACCTGCTGTATACGATCTTACAAATAATAGTTTCATCTAGAGACACATCTGCTAGTTATAGCGTAGTAGAAGCTATTTCAACCCTTGTCGTAAAAAACACCTACTTGACTTTTCAAAGCATAAGGTGTATAGTAGATAGTATCACTAAAGTTAGCGACACATTAAGGAGCTACCACCAGTATGGCAAATCAAGAAGGACCGTTCTCATTCAATAGAAACCCTAACATTGGAGAGAAGACTCCTCATGCCGGTGGAGACCACGTGCCAGCCGACGTACGCGAAACACCTCACAAAGAAGGGGAGACTATTCACAGCCTTGACGGCGTAAATGTAATCTTCCCTGACACTATAGCAGAAGTGCCTCTTACCAAAGAAGAGGAAGCGCTTGCAGAAGCACGACGCCAGCAGGTTGAGACAACCACCCCTCCTCGAACTCCCGAAACGAGAAAGAAATGGTATCGTATCGGTGGAGCAGTGGCGGGTCTTATCGCAGCAGTAGGAGTTGGGGTTGGCGTCACAAGTAGTGGTTCTGATAGCGAGAAAGAGCCTGTTGCCAAAGACCCAACCGCCAGTGCTCCCGAAAAAACCGGACAAGATAATAGCCATGAAACAGCGCTAGATAAAAACGTGCTCGACATGGAAGATATTGGTGTAAGTGGCGAAAAACTAAGCATCGCAACTTATGACATGGAGAATGAGTGGACCAATTCAGGTTTAAGCGACGAGGTGCTTAATGACGACGAACGCTTCACAATGCCTCTTGAGGACTATGCAGCAAAGATCGCTAATGAACTTGATAAAGAGTATATTGAAAAATATATCGTGGATGACTGGCAGTCAAACCCCAACCTTGTTGCATATATCAACAATAAGATATCTATCCACCAAACAAATCTACATATAGCCATGATTACTTCAGGCTCTGGCAATGGAGATCTGGCACCCTACCGTCGCGAGACACGATTTGAGTCATCAAACATCGCAAGCAATGATGCCGGCACTCTTACTGTCAACACCAGATGGGTTGAGTGGGATAACCGAACCGAAAACCGAGCTGGTCAACTATTAACAGGAGTTGACCCGAATACACAACAGGGTGGCTATACACTCACCTTTGAAGATACCGAAGACGGCAGAAAGATTGCTGACATCACCCCATACCAAGGCTAAATACCGTCTCCCTTTCGAAACATAAGCACTTCGTGGTATATTGAGTACAAACGTTCTCAGTAGCTATGAAGAGAAAATGGACAAAGCAAACAAACGCATCAATAAAGGGCCAAGAAAAGACTGGGTTGTTTCGACTCGGTCTTTTTGCCTTTTCTGGATTACTTTTACTTACTAGTCTAGTCACACCCTTAATTAGTACCACAACAACCTATGCAGCACCCGATGACAGTCCTGCAGAATGCCAAGCACAAGGGGGTACATGGTATACGGATGGATCGGTCCTCGACCCCGCTAACTTAGACCCTTCTAAGGGACACTGCCAGGAACTTCCCGTATGGACTGCATCCGAACGTGCTCTTCAATGGGCGACACTCAACGGAGTTGAGAAATGTCTAAAAGAAGGTGGATGGATAGATAACTGGGGCTTAATCGGAAATAAACATATTTCAGATAAGCATGCTAAGGACGGCACATGGTGGGGACGCGCAGGCTTCTCGGCCTCGGATGAAAGTCGTGCCGGCTCATACCTGCAGCCAGACGTAATAAAGAACGGTGGAAAAACGGACTGTAACGCCATGCTAAAGATCGGGCTCAGTCTCTGGAGCTATAAACCTCTTGACCTACTCTGCAGTTTTATCAGTAAACGAGATAATGGTAGCAGTTGTAAAACCGGATCAGGTGACTTTAATGGCGACCACCTGTCCGAAAACTATAAAAATTTTGGTGACCTCATATGGGAAAAGGTGTGGAATAAAAATCCCCCAAGCCCCGGAGGAGCTGGCTATTACTTAATATTCTCAACGGCATTTGACGGATATTGTTCTCCAAAAGAGAATAAATCTCCATCAAATGATTTTAAATACGTGATCAAGCGAGTGTCCGCTGACGGTACTATTACCGAAAAGACCTACGAAGGAAGGAGCCATGACGACGAAACACATGTCTATACAAGTGATGACATGAATGAAGTTAAGCGATCATGTAAATACATTGCCGACAAAGTCAATGAACATTCCGTAGACTATGCAAAATGGGCACAGCAAAACCCCGCAGCAGCAATGGAGGATTCGGAGAAGAATTTTGGCGGAGATCCTCAAGCAGGTAATGAAGCAGACACTTCTTGTAGCATCGACGGCATTGGCTGGATTGTATGTCCGGTCATGAATTTTATGGCCAACCTAAATGATGCTGCACTCAGTTTTCTTGGCGATAATTTCCTAAATATTTCCCCCGGCTTTTTTGAAGAGGGTGGAGATGCCGAGGCCGCATGGAAGGGCTTCCGGGATATTGCCAACATCCTCTTTGTCTTGCTATTCCTTTTCATTATCTACTCTCAGATGACTGGAGCAGGAATATCAAATTATGGCATTAAGCGTATGCTACCGAAGCTTATTATTGCAGCCATATTAGTTAATATATCGTTCATCCTATGTCGCGTTGCGATCGACCTTAGTAATATAGTGGGCGCAAATATAAGTCAATTCTTCGCCACCCAGCTCCCGACAGGAACAAGTGAAAATGGCGAAACCTATGACGGGCTACCAAGCTGGGCTGAAAACACCACCATGATGCTTGCCGCCGGAATTACGGTTGGGCTCGCGCTTCTCGCCATCGCAGGCATACCTGCATTACTTGCTTTTGCAATGATCGTTCTTATACTTATCGCGCGCAAGGCGATCATTATTCTCCTTGTTGTCACGGCGCCAGTGGCATTTGTTGCATACCTATTGCCAAATACCGAGGGTATCTTTAAGAAATGGTGGGGATTATTCAAAGCAATGCTGTTGCTATACCCAATCATAGGTGTTGTTTTCGGCGCTAGTGTACTTGCCGCTGGAATCATTAACAACACCGGTGAGAATGGTCAGGGAACCCAAGACCCACTCTTGCGTATTACTGCGCTCGCGGTACTCGCCCTACCACTCTTCGCCGTACCGCTACTACTTAAAGGTGCGCTTGCTGGCCTTGGGTCAGTTGGAACCAAACTAAGTAGAGGGCTAGATAAAGCGCAAGGTATGGCGAGTGGAAATGTTAAGAAAGGGCGAAGCGGAGAAGCGATTGCAGCCTTTAATCGTAGAAGAGACGTACGACGAGTAAATCGCCGTGTTGGAGATGGAGTAATGGGTAAAATAAACCGAAAGATTGACGGAAGTAAAGTCGGGCGCATCATTGGGGGTGATCGTGGTGCCGCAGCAGCAGTGGCAGCTAGGCAAAAGATGGAAGGCGAAGCAGTTGATAACTCAATAGCGTTTCTTCAAGACAATAAGCCAGCCGATGTGATTCCCGCTGCCTTAACTCAACTCGAGAAGGCTCATAAATCAGGAGATGCCGTGGCCGCGAGAGCTGCTACGCGCGTACTAGCCAGCCAAACTGGCTCCCGTGGTATAGATGAGCTTCATAAGAAGATTCGCGAGATTGAAGCACGTAGTGGTAGCCTTCATCAGGGAATTGACGAATCAGTACGATACGAAGTGACTGCTGCAGGTATGAAGCCTAAAGATAGAGCGCTCGATAAATGGTCTAGACATGAGCCTGGTGACACCAGCGGGGTTAAGGAACACAAACTTGCCGGACATGATAATGCAAGTGCGACACCTTCAGGACTTAATGAGTCTGAGCTTGCCGGACAAAGTGTTGGGTCACTTAGACACTTTGCGGCCTCTGGCACACTTGATGCTACAGTGGCCCAGCGCGTACTTGATGCCCACAGAACTGGTACTATACATCTCGATAATGATAAATTGGACGTATTCACGCGAGCTGTTGATGGCTCCGCCACTACCGAAAGCGGCTGGCTAAGAAAATAAGTGGGTAAGATACACCGTTAATTCAAGACGGGAATCGTTCTGCCTCATATAATGTTATACTGTAAGCACTATGGCCGTATATAAAGTACCTCAAGACGTTGAAGCCGACGACAAGCTGATCGGGCCGTTTAGTTTTCGGCAGTTTATCTATCTGATCATCGTAGCCGGTGCTATTGCGCTTGGGTGGGTACTTTCACAGCTATTCATCGGCCTCGCCATTTTACCGCTACCAATTATCTTGTTTTTTGGCGCGCTCGCTTTGCCACTACGCAAAGATCAGCCAATGGAAACATATATGGCAGCGCTTGTATCGTTTTATCTTAAGCCACATCAGCGCTTATGGGACCCGGACGGCACTCAAGAGCTAGTAGAAATCACTGCACCTCGAGTAATTGAAAAACAACTTACTAAGGATATCTCAGGCAACGAAGCAGAGCGTCGCTTCTCGTACCTCGCGAATATCGTCGATAGCAACGGCTGGGCAGTACGTGGTGTTACTCAACAGCCCGCCACGGTAAACTCAATGAATGCCGATATGTATTACGAGGCACAGCAGGTAGAAGATATTTTAGATTCATCAACGCGCGAGTACCATCAAATAGACAGCCGCCTTGACCAGACTGCCGCAGCACGCAAACAAGCCCTGATGGACCAGATGCGCCAGCAAACCATGCAACCAAGTATGCCGCAACCTGCTCCGGCACCGGCAGCACCAATCGCACCACCCTTGCCAAATCCGTACGCAAATTTAAGTACCCCCCAACAACCAGACCCCGCAGCCCCCGAGCCTCATCTGCAGCTTAACCCATACCCGACAAGCATGCATCAGACGGTCATTCAGCCGATCGGAGCCACCCCGCAAGCGCCGCCACAAACTGCACCGACTGAATCGACAGAAAACACTAGCGAGATATCACCTTCGCCTGATATAATAAAGCTTGCAAATAACTCTGATTTATCGATCGAAACAATTGCTCATGAAGCGAACCGTATTAAAAAACGCGAGTCGCTACCAGAAGATGAAGTAGTCATTTCGCTCCATTAACAGAGATCTCCGAGAGAGGAGTGGGGAAACAACGTGCCACCAGGGTCACAGCAACCAGAACAAAACTACGGTATACCGCAGCAGCCGGTAATGCCCGCTGCTGCCCCAGTTCAGCAGCCCCTTCCTCAACAGCAAGCCACTCCTGTAGGCTTTCCACAGCAACCTGCCCCCGCGCCGCAGATGACCCCTGGACAACCAGAGCCACAAGGAGGAGCTCAAGCAGCACAGCCAGCCCAAAAACCACCCAGCAATCCGAATAGCACACAAAACACTCTTTTGATATCCGAAATTCGAGAGAATATGGTGATTATGAAAGACGGAAGCTTTCGCGCTGTTGTAGCCTGTAAATCAATCAACTTCGACCTCATGAGCTCTCGCGAACGCGAGGGGGTAGAGTATAGTTACCAAAACTTCCTCAACTCACTCACATTCCCAGTACAAATATTTATTCGCTCGCAGCGCGTTGATATTGGGCCGTATATCGAACGTCTCGTCGGGATTCGCCGAGCCCAAGACAATATGCTACTCAATGTTCTTATGGACGACTATATTGATTTTATCGATGCCCTTAGTCAAGAAGCAAATATTATGGATAAGAGTTTCTTTATTATCATTCCATACTTTCCAGCCGGCGATCTCTCAAACGTACGCGACCAAGCAAAAGGATTTTTTGGTAAAATTTTTGCAAAACAGCAGGCAGGGCCGGTGAAAATTGATAAAGCTACCTACGACAAAGCACGTGACGAGATAAAAAACCGTGTCGATCTTGTGACAAGCGGACTTTTTGCCATGGGTGTGAAAAGTGTCCAGCTGAACACAAAAGAACTTGGTGAACTTTACTACAATATTTATAACCCTGATACCGCTATTCGTGAGCCTCTTGGAAACTTCCAAAACACCACCTCGACATTTGTACGAAAAGGGCAAGGAGAGGCACCACAGCCACACATGCAGCAGGGAGGAGATATCTAGATGGCAAAGAAAAAGCTTGATCCGATGGATATTGCCGCCCAACAGCGCGCTCGCGAGCAGGCCGAGGTAGAGCAGGCATTCCTAAAAGGTATCACCACACTTCGCGATCTGATAGCGCCAAGTAGTATTGAGATACAGTCGAGCTACTTCAGGCTTGGTACAAAATATGGTCGAACAATTTATGTGTACGGCTACCCGCGCGAGATTTACACCGGCTGGCTGAGCTCGATCATTAACATCGACGAAGTACTCGACCTTAGTATGTTCATCTACCCGGTTGATACCCAGGTAGTCATGAATAACTTGCGCAAAAAGGTGACTCAACTTGAAGCAAGCATGAATATCAACCAAGAAAAAGGGAAGACCCGTGACCCAGGCCTCGAAGCAGCCATTCAGGATGCTGAAGAGCTTCGAGATCAATTGCAGGTTGGTGCTGAACGGTTCTTCCGCTATGGACTCTACATTACCGTGTATGCCGAAAGTTTGGATGAACTTGGATTTGTGCAACATAAGATTGAAACTATCTTTGGCCAACAACTGGTATTCTCAAAGGTTGCTAGCGCTCAGCAGGAGCAAGGACTTAACAGTACCGTGCCACAAATGACCGACCAGCTGCAGATTCGCCGCAACATGAATACCGGCGCAATCTCTACTAGCTTCCCGTTTACCTCGGCTGACCTTACTGACAATACGGGCATTCTTTACGGTATCAACATGCACAATAACGGCCTTGTGATTTTTGACCGCTTCAAGCTGGAGAATGCCAACATGGTTGTTTTCGCGAAGTCTGGTGCCGGTAAATCATTTACTGTAAAGCTTGAGGCGCTGCGAAGCATGATGGTGGGGGCAGATATATTGATTATTGACCCGGAAAACGAGTACCAGAAACTGTCCGATGCAGTGGGCGGAAGCTACGTGCGGCTTAGCCTTAATAGCGACACGCGTATTAATCCGTTTGACTTGCCGCAAGTAATCGATACTGAAGAAGCCGACGATGCACTTCGCGCCAACCTCGTAACCCTTCATGGCCTCTTCCGCCTAATGCTTGGCGGCACACAAGTGGCTGCCAACGGACAAGCTATGTCGGCGCTTACTCCCGCTGAAGAGGCTGATCTTGACCAAGGACTTATCGACACCTACGCTCGTGCCGGTATCACCTCAGATCCACTCACGCACCACAGTACACCTCCAACTATTTCCGACCTTTACGATACACTCCTTCACATGGGTGGCACCGGGCCACAGCTTGCACAGCGGCTACGCAAATACACCACCGGCACATTCGCGGGTATCTTCAGCCAGCAGTCAAACATCGACATCAATAATAATATGGTTGTCTTTAATATTCGCGATCTTGAAGATGAACTTCGCCCAGTTGCAATGTATATTGTCCTGAGCCACATATGGAATATCACACGTAGTCAACAAAAGAAGCGAATGCTCATCGTTGATGAGGCGTGGCAACTTATGAAATATGATGACTCGGCCAATTTCCTGTTTAGCCTCGCGAAACGTGCTCGTAAATACGCGCTTGGCCTCACGACGATCACCCAGGATGTTGAAGACTTTATGGGGAGCAAGATGGGTCGTGCTATTGTGGCTAACTCATCAATGCAACTTCTCCTCAAGCAATCATCAAGCGCCGTTGACGTACTCGCCGATGTCTTTAAACTTACCGAGGAAGAGCGCAAACGTCTTGCCAACTTCCCAGTAGGGCAGGGACTATTCTTTGCAGGGCAAAATCACGTACACATCCAAATCGTACCAAGCGAAACAGAGCAGCAACTTGTCTCAACAACACCACTCACAAATACACCGCAAACCCAGCAAAATCAAAGCCAAAATCCAGGCCAACCAGCAGTTAATCCAGGCTATATGAACCCTGGTGAATACAGCGTATAATACAGAGTAAGTTATGGCGGAGCCAGCAAGAAAATACAACGAGGATATCCAACCAGAAATCCGTCCCGACCTTCCTGGAGTTCACAATGAAGGTGAGTCCGCTCCAGGGGGGAGTAGTCTTGCAAGTGTACCGAGTACTATGAGTAGCCTCGAGCAATCAGCTGGAAGGGAGAATAGCGAGAAAGCTCGCCACTCACAACTCGCAAAACCAGAAGATAGTGTTGATGAGGCCGAACAAGATGCGGGCTGGAACTTCAACAGCCAGAAAGCTAAAAAATCCGGAACTAAATTGCTTAGTCCACGGATGTTCTTCAATAAAAAGGCTGGCCCAACCGGAGCAATTGTTGGTATTATAGTGCTTCTTGGACTCATATCAGGTCTTCTCTCTCCAGCACTTCTTCTTGTTCATTTCAAAGAGACCATGTTGGATAAATTCAATGATCAATTAAGTGCCATGGATCTTCGAGCAAAAGCAATTCTGAAAAAGAAGCTCACAAAGAACACAATAAAAGGCGTCTGTTCTCCAATTACAATACGCTGTAAGTACCAAAGTGTAAGCAACCGCCAGATCAAAAAATTTGAAAAGGCCGAAATTACTGTTAATGGAGATAAAAAAACCATATTTGGAAGAACAAAGCCCGAGTCATTTGAGTTTAAGGGTAAAACTATACCCGCAGACCAGCTAGTGAATGAGGCCGTCAAGGATCCATCACTTCGGAGTGCTATAAATAGGGGTTATAATCCGAAATTTTATGCATTTTCCGACGGGATTGCAAAGAAGGTGCGTACAAAACTTGGTCTCAGAAAAACTCAAAATATCACCGCCACTGATGAAGAGAAGATAAAGGAAGAAATTAAAAAGAATGCGAGTGGCGAAGCAGAAATAGGCTCCTCGGGAGAAAAAGTTAAAAAGAAAGACCCTGACTGTAAAAGTAAGTGTGAGTACGTGGGGCCGGGTGGCACAACAATCGACGAAGATACCGCAAACAGGATAAATAATGCTGTCGACGAGATAGAGGCTAAAAAAGGACTGGCAGATGCAGCAGGAAAAACGGCAGTAAAGTCCGGACTCAAGGGTGCGTTAACTTCTACCGCTTTTGGACTGGGTGCAGCCGACTCAGCATGTACGGCATGGAATATTTTACGCCTATCTGCCTTTGCGGCTAAACTGTATGGTCAACGGCAAATGATACGCTACTACTACCAGTTTGCGAATCTTGCAGACGAAATCAAGGCCGGCGACGCAAAACCAGAACCCGTTTCCGCTTTCGGAAAAATTATCACCTCAGTTAATAGTCAGGGTAAATCAGCAACAGACTCTGATGGCTATAAATACGCCGCATATGGTGACACTTTTAAACCCAAAGAGTTTGATTCAGATGCCGACAGCAAAAAGCAGTTAACCGAAAAAGCGATAGAGGCAAACGTTCTCGCCAACGAGACCTCACGATACATAAACGGGCAAATCATACCGAGTAATCTGTTTGCCGATTTCGTAGGCTTTATTAGTAAAGGTGGCTCAACCGCAACGGTTGATGACACCTGTAGTTTTATTAAAAGTTGGCAAGGTCAAACAATTGTGTTCGGTACTGCCATCGCTGGAGCTGTGGTTGGATTTTTCACTGGTGGTGCAACAGTGTCGGTAGGTGCAGTGGCGCAATTGGCCGTGACGGCGAGTATATCAGTAGCGATGGCAATCATCACACCGAAATTAATGGATCTTGCAAAGGGCGAACTAATAACTGGCGACGAGAACGGTAATGAGGCAGGAAACGCACTTACTTCCGGCGCGGGTGGTTTTAACTCTCAAGCTTCTCAGGGCCGTGGACTGGCAGTACTTAATAAAGATGATGCCGTAGCCTACAGCAACCTCACAAAGCAAGTTGCGGCCCAATACGACGAAGATGAGCGAGCCGAGCTAAGCCCCTTTGATGTATCAAGCAAAAATACTTTCCTTGGTAGTGTTGTATCTCAACTGATCCCCTACACCTCAAGACTAGACACACCTACTCAGTGGATTCCTTCAACACTCGCTTTCACTTCCTCACTATTCTCGAAGACCAATACACTGGTTGCATCTGCGGATGGATCTAGGGTAGAGGAGTTTGAATCGTGCCCAGACCCGGAATATACCGAAAGAAACTTAGCTGCAGACCCATTCTGTAACCTACGTTACGGTTTGAGTAAAAAAGCACTTGATACTGATCCAGAAGTTGTTCTTGACTATATGATAAATAATAAATACATCAGTGAGGACATGGAGACAACCGATGTTGGAAGTAGCACCTACAAAGACGCTTTAACTGCGGAAAAGAGCGGAGAATATAAAAACTTTATTGAAAACTGTATTGAAAGAGAGAAGTCTATTGGAGATAACATTGGCGGAGGAGATACCGGAGACGAGTGTATTCAGGGCAGCAAGGAAGATAGTGAACGCAATACGATGTTCAGGTTATTCTATATTGACTCAAGTATTAACGAAGGTATGGACAACGGCCCAAGCGACACAGAGCCTACAGAAAGTTCTTCAAACAACACAGCTACAAGTAGCGTAAGTAGTCTTACTGTTGCCAGCTATAATCTTCTTCACGAAGCGTATGGCCAAAAGCCAAATAAGCGCATCGAACTAGAAGGGAGCACGATTCTTGGTGAAACAAACGGCGCACCAGCATTTGATATTGTTGGTATGCAGGAGGTTGGACCTGGGCAACTAAAGAGCCTGCAAGATAGACTAACCTCATACGACTCCTTCCCTCAAACAGTACCAGACAGACAAGGTATAGCTATTATGTGGAATAAAGGTAAGTTCAGCAAAGTAGGAGAGGGGCGAATCGACTCCTATAGCAATGGTGGTGACTTCAGAAAAGACTGGTCCCCGTGGGTGAAACTCCAATCTAAGGATGGACAAAATATCTATATACTTAACGTCCATGTTCCAAACAAGGATCACGGAGGAGGAGATCCATCGAAAACTCCTGGAAAAAATAAGCAACAGTTTAATGCAGACGCGTATCATGCTTGGGCAAAATCAAAATCAAACGGGAAAGATATCGTTATTGTTACGGGCGACTTTAACGGGAGCGGAAAAAATGGCGCCGACAATGGTACTGGCTACTGCACCATGACGAAAGACGCAACGCTGCAGCACGCCCACGACCTTGAAGATGGAAAGAATAAAAATAAACCATGACCAACCTCAAGCGCAAATGACAAACCTCATGACAAAAAATATATTTCGCCGATTACCGGAGAGACCGCAACCGGCAGGGCACATCGTAAAAATCAGCACGTTTTAGGTAC
>JASLCR010000049.1 GCA_030145955.1 Candidatus Saccharimonadales bacterium | reverse complement strand
GTAACTTTCTCGATACCAAAGCCAGGACTAGCATTTACTTCAAGAATGAGCGGTCCGCGCTTTGAGCGCATCATATCAACACCAGCAACGTTAAGTCCCATTGCCTTTGCAGCCTTGATTGCCATCTTGCGCTCTTCTTCGGTCAGTTTTACCATTGTACCCTCACCACCCTTGTGGAGATTTGAACGAAAATCATCGTCGAGACTCTGTCGCTTCATGCTTGCTACTACACGGCCTCCAACTACGAATGCACGAATATCAGTACCAGCAGACTCTTCGACGAATTCTTGCAATAGAACGTTAGTGCCGTCTTCGTTGCTAAGATAGAGCGCTTGAAGAACAGATTTCGCCGCTTTCTTCGACTCCGCAAGCACCACACCATTACCGTGCGTACCCCGTGCCAGCTTGATAATTACTGGCGTACCGCCGAGTTTTTCGATTAGATCATCAATATCGGTCGAATTGCGTGACACGACTGTCTTTGGGATACCAACACCCGCTTTTGCAAGTACCTGCATACTGCGAAGTTTGTCGCGTGAACGATTGATTGCAAGCGAACTCGAAATAGTGTAAACACCCTGCATCTCTAATTGTCTAACAATCGCTGTGCCGTAGCGAGTCATATGGCTAGCAATACGCGGGATAATCGCATCAAACTTTGCCAGATCTTCTCCACGATAGCTAACCGTTGGGTTGCTCTGCTCAATTGATGCATAACAGTCACGGTATTTAATCACTTTAACCTCATGACCGCGCTCAATAGCAATTTCTTTGAGACGCTTAGTAGAGTAATTCCCGGTACCGTTAGAAAGAATAGCTATCTTCATATTGCCTCGCTTTCATTAAAATCATTTATTTCGCTTGGCTCCTTATATAACCTTGCCTCGCCTGGATCGCTACTATCAACTAGGAAGTTGCCTCTTAATGTATTGCGGCCAATTAAAAGGGGATACGTCTGCGTAGAGCGGTCAGATAGGGTAAATTTGGCATTTAGTTTACGACCGTACATACGTATCACCATCTGCACAACATAACGCTCCTGGATATGGCCAGTTGAACTAGTTACCGTTCGAACCTCCAATATCTCCCGACGCACTACTTTGCCTGTATAGTATGGAGACCCTGGTCCAAACAGCTTAAAGGTTGCGATATTATTATCAATCCTTACTCCACTTGCCCACAGAGAGGAAGTTCTTGCACCTGTATCGATACGTGCTGGTATCTTCTTTAGTTTCTTCTAGCCGACAAAATTTACTAGTGCAGAAACTCCAATTCGTTTCTGCCGGGGTTTTACATCACTCATATTTCCTCCAATACGGTACGTTTCTGAACTTCCTGCACCATACGTGCGAATTTTATCTTTAATGAATCATCTGAGTCTAATACTGGCTTATTTGTATACAAATAATAAAGACGTCCCCCAGGCTTAATGGTAGATCCCGGTGATATATAACGCTGCAATAAAATCTGCCCCTCTCCTAAGTCGCTATGGTCAACTGACTGATTTATATAATTAAGTTTCGTGTCATATATGCCCGATGCTAAACTGTCCATCATCTTAGCAGTCATATTATTGTGAGCATGTATAACTAATAAGGCTCCCTTCCCGGATCGTCTGTCCGGCTCCAATTCTTCAATGCTATACTTCTCTGCTGCAAGTTCGAGAATATGAAGAAGGTAGAATGGTATATCTCCATCACGATATAGTGCCGTCAATAATGGAGTTACGCCAGTTATACGTGCATTCACCTCCAGTAGATACACTGTATCGTCGGCTCCAACAATGTAGTCAACACCAAAAATACCTCGATATCCATCCAGGAGTAACTGTTCCCCTATCTTTTCTGCAATACGTTTTATCTCAGGGTAAACATGCTCTAGCGAATCCGAAAAGCCAATTTCCGCACCACAAAATTTATCGCCCTCAGCAACATCAAGGTTAGAGAGAATCGGATCTCTTACTATTTGTTTTTGCAATGGGCCTATGAATACACCCTGCCCCGTCACTACTCCCTGCACAGTCCTCTCACGCGCATTCGAAATGCGCTCCGAAAGCACAAGAGTACCCGAGCCTGACTCGGCATCTAATGAGTTGAGAGCATATTGCATAGTTGCCTCATCGTTAACTAGAAACGTACCTTTACCACCGCTTAACTTGGCATCTTGAAGTACCACCTCCTCCCTCCCATCAAGGATAAAATCAAGTGCTCCATGTAGAGGTATATCCTTACGGTCTACGATACGATACTGCGGAAACCTAACTCCAGATTCGGACATTCTTCGCCGAAAGTACGCCTTATCTTCAAATTGACCAGCAATTAGCCTATCTGTCGCCATAAAGCTAATATTAGAATCGAGAAATGCATGAGGTACAGTCACGGGCTTATAGGTGAGCATATTATAGCCATCAAATGAGTCCTTAAGCAGACTTTGAAACGTAGGATTTTCGAGAAGCGACTGTGTATTGAGCCTTGGTAACACAACTTTACTGTCAGTATCTATCAAGCTCACCACTGGTGGAGACTTTTTCACATCAATATCCCACCCGTACAAACTCGCAATTTTGTAGTCTTTAAACCACTTTTCAGGCCCCAATCTTGTCCATGGGACAAGTCCAATGCCCGCTATTTTTAGCGATGGGTTAAAACTTACACGCATTATTCTATTTTACCGTAGTTTATCTTATACTCTGCTTTACAAAAAGCTCATGCTTACTATTAGTGGGATCAAACTTGCCGATAGAGACATATTGCATTATCTCTTCAACCGATTTGCCGTTGTCTAGCTCTGATTGAATATAGGCACCCATCTCCATGCAACCTACATAGTAGGCGATATCCTTCGTAAAAATTCCAACGTGCTCATTACCGAGCGAACCTCGATAGATGCGATTAACATGTTCATATATTTCTTTCTCCAGATCTTCGTCTAACTTCATGACTGCAGATGTCTGGTTGCGCTTCATCATACGAGATCGAACATGCTGAACTAGCTCATCTCTTGTATGTTCTTTGCCATCTACTAGACCCATTGCATACGCAATATCAACGTATCGATCCACGGCTTTTTCTGGTACTTCACCATTAATTGCATACTCCACGAAAACACCGAGGCCTTCTTCAGCATCAAGATAGCCAGCAAGGCCACGTCCAAGCACCTCTGAGCGCTTGCTACCGTTAACAGCCCGCAGTCCATGCACAAGAACTTCGTGAGTGAAGAGACCTTTTAGTTTTGAAAGTTCCATATTGGCACGTTGCCTACCTACAATTATTTTCTTTTCCGAGGAGTTAGCACTTAACGAGCCCCCCTCCTCACGTTTAATTGTCCACTCCGACCAAGCCTCGTCATACTGCTCAGCGAGAACACGCAAACCAGCCTCAAATCGGTCTGCAACACCTGTAGCATCCACCTTATCGATCTGATCGTTAAGACCAAGCGCCTCATATACCGAAGCATATGTCTTATCTAAGTACTCCCCAACCTGGCGCGCTGCTTCAAGAAATGGCCTGTTTATTTCGCCGCCGTTCTGCTGTTCATGCCATAGCTTACGTGCAAGCTCGGCCTCCGGAGCACCATATAGCTCACTAGCTGCCTGCGTATAGCGCTTAGACCACATTTGCTGAGATTCAGGCGTTACCGCACGCTGCAAAGCAGCTGAACCCATTAGCATATACTGTGCTGCTTGCTGCTTTGCAGCTTCAAGCTCCTCAAGAGAGCCTTCTTCAGCATCCCAAAAATCAGCCATTCGAGCATATTCATATGCCGCATGTGCATCCACGGCATTATCAAGATTATTGTACTGTAGGCGCTCTGCCCGTACAGACTCAACGGAAGGTCTAATTGCCCCCAGCACTAAGATATTCGGCGTTTTTGTTGTTTCTGACGACATGGGTACATTTTAGCATTTTTTGTCTAAAATGTCAATAGCTTAGAAGATGCCTCGCTTCTTGGCGCCTTCGAATTGCTCAAGCAGTTCTTTCTGCTTTTTCGAGAGTTTTGTCGGAGTATCCACGATAACTTGCACGATATGTGGACCACGCGTTTCACGGCGCATATGCGGCACACCATGGTTCGAAAGCTTAAAGTCGGTGCCGCTTTGCGTACCGGCCGGAATCTTCATAGTAATCGTGCCATCAACAGTTTCAACATCTATTTCAGTACCAAGTGCTGCATCAACCATAGAAACGTGCTCTTCACTGAGGATAATATCACCTTCACGAGTAAACTTCTTGTGCGCTTTGACACGGATATTTACATAGAGATCACCACGCGGGCCATTCGCCATCGCTTCACCACGTTCTTTCAGACGGATTGTTGCTCCATCATCGATGCCGGCCGGAATCTTCATAGTAATCGTCTGCTGGCGACGCTCCGTACCACGACCATGACAAACCATACATTCTTTCTCCGGAACCTGCCCACGACCCTTACAGGTCTCACAGGTCACTGCCTGCTGGATAGCGCCAAACATCGTGTTCATCACACGAGTCTGCTGGCCCGCGCCCTTACAAGTGGGGCAGGTTTTCATACTGCTACCCGGTTCGACGGTTGTACCCTTACAATGCGAACATTCATCTTCCATAGTAAGATGAAGTTCTTTTTCTACGCCAAACACCGCGTCTTCGAAGCTTAGCGTGATAGTTGTTTCAACATCATTGCCGCGGGCCGGACCGCGCTCACGCTGTCCGCCACCAAAGAACTGACCAAAAATATCACCAAGCCCGCCATCGCCGCCAAAATTAAACTCAAAGCCCTGGCCGTTGCCAAACCCACCGAAGCCCTCAAACGGATTACCTCCGCCACCAGACGCACCACCCACACCTGCATGACCAAACTGATCATAACGCTGTCGCTTCTGCTTATCTTTCAGCACCTCGTAGGCTTCGTTAATTTCTTTGAACTTTGTCTCGTCACCGCCCTCTTTATCTGGGT
>JASLCR010000014.1 GCA_030145955.1 Candidatus Saccharimonadales bacterium | reverse complement strand
GCCAGGTGATGCCCACCCTTACCTGGTCTCTTTTTATTTGTCTTAAAAAGCTCAAAACCCCCGACTCATAAATCGGGGGTTCGAAGCTTGGACTAGGTGCCGAGGTTGCGCAGAGCTTCTAGTAGCTCCTGACCATGGTAGTGCTCGAAGCGCAACCTGTCGAGTGGTGCGAGTGGTGCTACTCCCAACTTTGCATACCCGTTGTAGAGTGCTGGATTCACTCCGTAGAGCTTGCCGTCTTCGCCGAGCCATCGGCTTACCGCCTCTACTCGCCAGGTATCAGTGAGAACACCCGTAAAGGGTGCGCCGAGCAGCAGGGCGAGTCGGATGTGTTTTGAGGTCGAACGCCGGAGAAATCTCCAGACTTCAACCCGCTCGACCTCACTGCCAGGCCAGTTGAGTGCGTTCATGCGCTCGGTAGCGGCACGCTGTTCGGCAGGAATGAGCCTGATGGCTCGCCTCCCGCCCTTCACCGTGGCGACGTATTCAGCCTGCCGCTGCTTTTGCGCGACGATTTCGCGCGCCAGCAGCTCTTCGTCAACGCTCATGCCTCTTCCTATCTTTCAAGCTCCGATTTCGGAGCGGTCGGCTGGAGATGTCTCACGGCTTTCGCCGCTCGACGAAATTGTTTGAACTATATCACTTTTTGGCATTTACGTCCAGAATTAACCGAGCCCCCGACCTATGCGGTCGAGGGCTCGGAGCTTGAGGGAGGGCTAATCGCTAGCCCATGATTCGATGACCATTGTCAACAGACGTTCCTCATAGCTACTCAGCTGATCGGGGTCCCGTACCACCCAGCCTGTGATGACGTTACCGGCGTTGTCGCGCATGAGTTGGCCGTACTCATCTGTCATCCGATGGGTGTCCGTCACCATGGTGACGATCTTACCGCTCTCGGTGAGGCCGAAGTTGTTTTCCAGCTCCCAGATTCGCTCCTGTGATTTCTCGATAATCATCTTGGTGCTGAGAAGCCGCTTGACCCAGAAGATCTTGGTCACTTCAGTGAGGTTAGCTGCCTCACGTGCACGGATGAACCTGTCCCAGTTCTTCTGAATTATACTGTCAAGTGTCATGATTTTCCTGTCTCTCAAGCTCCGATTCCGTACTGGTGGGCACGAAGTCGGAGACGAGGCTCAACGATCTTTGTGACTGACGAAATTATTAAAACTATACCATCTAGAAGTATTTTATGCAATACCAAGACGGAACTAATAGTTGCTGAATATAGCAAAATATTATAAAATACATACCGTAGGAATCGAATATCTATCGGAGACGAAGGAGGCTGTTATGGCGCGTACGATTGGTGCTCCCGCAAGGGAGTGCTATGACCTCGCTCAGGAGCACGGCTGGTCGATCACCTGGCGAGCTCTGAAGCAGCGCAAGCAGGCGCTCGCTGCCATGGCTGCATTCGCGGCTATCGCAACCCTCGCGGGCTTTGTGCCCGCACTGAATGAGGCGGAGAAGGTGTTCAGGTATCTCACTGCCCTCATGGTCTCGTTCGGTCTGCTGTACTACGTGCACGACGCGATCGTCATGCCGCTCTACGACGAGGACGAGTGAGATCACCTACTGGGGCGGCCGTTTATTTGACGGCTGCCCCATTCTCATTGTTGACAGTTTTTACAAAGACCGTGCAGCTCGATGTGGTGTGAGGTAAGCTTGTAGTTTTGTATTTTGGCAATAGCCTGGATGGTTTGCTCAAGCTCTGGCGTATCGATAGAGACGAGCGCTTGGCAGTTGGTGCACTGAAGATGATGATGGTGCGCCCTGAACATATCTGATAATTCATAGCGCTGCTTCCAGCCAGTTGGAATGACTTGTACAATACCAAGCCGGGTGAAGAGCTCGAGTGTACGATAGATGCTTGTACGGTCGCTAGTTTTGGCAGTTTTGATAATCTCTTGAATAAAGAGTGGAGCTGAGGTCTTTTCGAGTACTCCAAACACTTCCCTGCGAGGGTTCGTAAGGCGTAGGCTATGCATGCGAAACAGTGTCTCTAGTTTGTCCATATTGCAATTGTATCTCTTATTGCAACAAATTTGCAATAAACATCGCTCGTTCGATATAGTAGCAAGCACGCAGTAATAGAATAAATATAGGATTACATATGGATTATTTAATTGTACTTTTTTGGACATTGGTCGGGAGTGTTTTCTCCCTAGTGGGTGGCATTGCTCTGGTGAGTAACAAAGTATTAAGAAACAAAGCGATAAAATACGGCATGCCGTTTGGTGCTGGTGCACTGCTGGCAGCGGCATTTCTTGGTGTGCTCCCGGAGGCGGTTGAAGGAATTGGTGTTCATAGCACCGCAGTATTTGTACTTGGCGGTTTCCTTGGTTTCTTCGTGCTCGAGCGACTTCTCAGTTGGTTTCACCATCATGAGAGCCATCATCATGACCAAGCGCATGGTAAGCGAAATGAAACACATCAGTGGCTGGTGATTGTTGGTGACACACTCCATAACGCAATTGATGGCGTGGCAATTGGTGCAGCATTTCTAGTTAATCCGGCAGCGGGTATAGGTACTGCTTTGGCTGTTGCGGCGCACGAAATTCCACAGGAAATCGGTGATTTTGGCATATTACTTGGTAAGGGTATGAAGCCTGGCAAGGTAATTCTTGTGAATCTTTTAAGTGCGCTCGCTACAGTGGTTACAGCAATGGCCACCTATCTGTTTGGCGGTCTTGCAGAGCTAAACCCTGCCCCACTGCTGGCGGTTGCAGCTGGATTCTTCATCTATATTGCTGCGAGCGATATTATTCCAGATATACACGAGAAGTCACGACGTGAAGGCAATGTACAGGCAGCGATACTGCTGCTTGGTGTCATAATATTGGCGTTTGTAATACAGATGACACCTCATTCGCATGAACATCAAGACACGACTGGCGTACATAGTCAGCATGAAGAAGCTTCTAGCCAGGACCATGATCACGAGCACTAGTCGTTTGTTGGTTCCTTGAGTACGCTGATGCTATGAGGGGCGAATTCGTCAGTGATAAATGAGGCGATGCACTCTAAAGTCGCTGGAATAACCTGCTCTGCTAGTAGTGTTTGCTCACTTTTTGTAAATTTTCCAAGTACGAAATCAATATCTGTTACCCCCGTATGCGCTTTGGCGGCAATACCAACGCGGATACGATTGCTTGTGGCGCCGCCGTGTTGGTTGATCGACTTAATACCGTTATTACCGGCATCGCTACCACCAATACGCATGCGAATGGTACCGAATGGTAGTGCGAGGTCGTCGTGAATGATTACCACCTCACTTGGTGGTAATTTGTAAAAGTCGAGTATTGCATGAAGGCTGCGACCAGTTTCGTTATAGTAGGTAGTCGGCTTTATGAGCAGTACTTTCTCGCCCTCTGCCGTATATTCGGCGATGTCGGCAAAAAATTTTGGCTTCGTGGCAAAGCTGCAT
>JASLCR010000088.1 GCA_030145955.1 Candidatus Saccharimonadales bacterium | reverse complement strand
TCGGTCTTGTACTGATCAAGAACGTGTCGAATACCTTCCTCTGATGCCATGAAAACCTTCAACGGACGCTGAATGAGGTTTGAAAGGTAATCTACCGCCTGCACATTGTTAGCATCGATCATGGCAACAGCCAGGCGATTTTGCACCTCTGCGAGCGGCACTGCCATAAAGCGTTCGGCGATATCTTCGGGAAGTAATCCAAGAATCTGCTCGTTAATAATTGAGTTACGCAAATTAACATACGGCACCCCAGATACTTGCGCCGTTGCATGGGTCAATAGCTCCTCGTCAACAGCTCCCTTTTCAATAAGCAGGCCGATAATCGACTTGCCTGACTGTGCAGCCTCTTCGCGAGTTGTCGTAATTACTTGACCTTCAAGAAGACCCTCATCTACGAGAGTATCAAGAAGCTTGTCCTGGAGCTCGTCGGTTAATAACGCCATAGGACGCCCCGCTACTCATTTGTTTCGCCGCCGATAGTTACATCGACAGTCGGATTAATAGCATCTTTATTGAAAATTTTTGGGTCTGGCTCAGCAACATCTGCAGAATATTTCTCGATTGTCTTCACTTTTACTGGATCGTTGGATAATTTAAGCCCAGGAATCGCACTGACGAGTCCATACGCAACAGCCGCACTTACTGCTACCACCAAAATAATCATCGCAATATCGGTTTTTTTCATGATTTACCTGCCTTTTTGGTTTTTGCACTACTTGCATGAGGCGGAATTGCTTTTTCTTTCAGTTCTACCTTCACTTCAGGCGCATAATACGCAGTACCTGTCACCGTGAGTGAAATTGACCCCGCCTGCTGCTCAATCACAACCTGCTTTGGTGCAAATACCCTAATTGAGCGCTCAAGATTACGGAGTACCTCTGCAACACCATTTGCATTCGATGCGCTCACCTTAAACGAAAACTCTATCTCGCTCAAGCCTGAACTGCTCTCACTCTCATCAGTTACCTGACCTGGATCAAGCGTATCAATCCTCACACCAGGAACATTAAGCAGTTTTTGCTTTAGTGATGAGCCAAGTGCATCAGTATTCGGCTGAGCAGGCAGTGCATCAAGTACAACAGAAAGCGGTTCTGCGCCATTTGGCCGCTGCGTATCAAGTAAAGCTTGGCTGGTATTTCGCTCACGAATTGATGCCCTCAGCTGATCGACAACAGCATTATTACTCTTTAGATTTGCGGCAGTTTCACCTTTTTTGGACAGAATAGTCTGATTAAATATAAGCCGCTCAATGATCGAGCTCGAAAGCACCACTGCAATCGCCACAATAGCCGATGCAATTGCCACCCACATAAACATTGTCTTGCCAGTATTTTCTATTTGCTGGCGCTTACGCAACGAAACGTTTGCGCTATTGCCTGTTGTAGGAGTGTTATCTGGCATCACTCACCCTCCTTTGAAGTTGCCGCCTCGGTAAAGATACTCTCAGGAACACCCTTCTTCGAGTCAGTCGCATTTTGCTTTTCAGGGGTAACAATTTCGCCGCTCGCAAAATCTGCTTTGAAGATTTCTGGTGCGTACGTAAAGCTTAGGGTAAAGCGAAGCACCGTTTGCCCTTCACTATTCTCACCAAAGCTACGGTCCGAATCTTTGATGTCACTTGCGAGATTAACCGTCTTTTTCTCACCCTCTTCGGTATAGACAAACTTTGTTGCCGCCAACGTCTTCTTAAACACCTCAAGTGCCTCGAAGTCATTCTTTGCCGAAGCTTCAAGTGTAACGGTGTCATTATCAACATCTAGGGTTGTCTTTGAGAACTGTACGCTGTTGGTGCCATTTGGCGCAATTTTACTCAAAATTGTGAGCAGCTTAGAAGACAGCACTTTGTTGTTATGAGTTGTCTTCAGCTGATCAAGCTGGCTCTGAATCGTTAACATTTCAGAGAGTCCTTTTACCGATTTTAGCTTCTTGCCACCATCTTCAATTTCACGGTCCAGGCTCCAGTTGGCAATACTTTGCCCAACAAACGTATACATACCAAGCGCCGCCACAATCCCGCCCGCAACAAGCGACACAAGAATTGCTCCCGATACCACCATTGAACGCATACGGCGCGCTTTAATAAGCTCGAGTTTTACGTCAGGAACAAGATTAATCTCAATCATTACACATTGCTCCGTTCCGCCAAGCCTACAGCAGTTGAAAACTCACTCATAATCGGTAGTAGGTTTTGCTGATTTGTCTGAGATACCTTCACCTTTTGCCAAGGATTTGCCACTGTAGTCGCTATATTTACCTTACTGGCAACGTATTCGTTGAGGCGTGGGACGGTCATTGCAAAACCAGAGAGTAACAAACCACCAATTGGGATATTTGGATAGCGAGTTTGGAAGAACTTGATAGACTTTACAAGCTCAGAAGTAAAGTTATCCAGAACCCCTTCAACAGCCCGGTACACTTGGCCTTCCAAGCGATCTGGTGCAAGACCAAACTTCAAGATAAACTGCCGTGCCTGCTCGTCCTTAATATTAAGGTTGGTTACCGCAGCTTTCACAAGCGTGTTAAGCCCCGTAGGGATAGTACGCACAAGGCGTGGTGCATCACCATAAGTAATTGCGATATCGGTTGAAAGTTCGCCCATATCAATAATCATGCGCGCATCGGTCACACCTGCTGGAAGCAGTGAGCGAATCATCGCAATAGGATCCGGCTCGGCGGCAATGACGTTTAAGCCAAGGCTTTCAATAAACTCCAGACGATCTTCACTGTATGATTTTGCCGTGCTTGCTAGCAGTACTTCCATCTGCTTTGGATCATGCAACGACTGGCCAAGGAGCTTCCAGTCCACCTTGGCATCGTCTAGTGCCATAGGAATATACTGATCAAGCTGGTACTTAATGGTGCTGCGAAGCTCTGCTTCGCTCATTTGCGGCACATCAATCACCGTCGTAAAGGTCTTTTGTGACGGGAGACCAATTACCACGTCACGATCTTTGATGCCACTTTGGCCAATTGCCGTCATAATCACCTCACCCAGACGATGACGTGCTTCCTGAGAGTCGCTGGAAGTAATCTTTACGTCTACTGGTGCATAGCCGTAGTTCTGTAATGTCCAAGAATCCTGGCCAGAACGCGCCAGCTGCACAACACGCACTGCATTAGTGCCAATATCTAGCGCAAAGAAGTTGCCCACACTTTTTAGTAATGCCATATGCCCTCATTATACATAAGCGGTATCCCCCCCGCAAGGATATTCTTGCGCTTAGAAACGAGGTGGCAGCTCGTCGATATCGTCAGTCGTTGCCACTGGTTGGCCCAACGTACCCGAATAGGTGGACAGAAAGGCATCTGCACGTAGATTAAAGGTTTCGGCAGCTTCAGCTTCTTCGTCTTTGCCAGAGCCATAAGTACGGAGTAAGTACACATTGCTAGCAATTACCGGACCATTGATCGTAAGCTTCTTACTACACTTGCTAGAGTCAAGCGGATTGACATAGGTAAAGTTTCCAGCATCGTCGGCACTACCCGGCTGTGTCTTGCAGGTGCTAATCTTTTCTTTTGCCAACAACCAGGCATCTATCTGGTCAACATTTTCGTTAATCACAATATTCTTTGCAATGATGATAACACGCGGAATCTGATTAATTGCAGTGTAGCTACCACTGTATGTTAGATTTCCTTTGATATTCACCGTAGCCTGCGGGAAGTAGTAGACCTTTTTCGTGCCCGATGCAAATGTCTGTGCATTAATCTCCTTTACATCCGTGAAGTTTTCACTGCTATCACTATCCAAGCTGCCCTGTTTGTATAGCTCAATATCAGAGTCGGGCAAGCCACCATAGGTGCCCACACCGTCACTACAGCTTGCGTTAATATTCGTATTTGCAAACGTCAGTGGATGATAAGTCACACTTGTCATGGTGCCAGACGTACCACCACTATTATTTACCGCTCCAGAGGTCATACGCCCACCGCTATTACATCCATCCGCAAACACTCCGTACTCACCCCAGCTGCTATAGAGTTTGTTATCAATAACGGTAGTGCTCGTATCAATATTTCCGCCCACACGAAGATCATGACCTGTCACATGCACCTTTGGCTGTTTACCAGAAATGGCACATTTGATGTCACTATGACGCCAGTCGCTATCATCATTTGTTGCTGAGGTTGGATTCTGTACAGACGTCATATAGCAAACATACTGTCCTATTTCTACATCACTGGTATCCCACGGATCGTCGACCTGCTTCCAAGCAGGAGCAGGAGAATTATCTGTGCCACCAACCTTCTCGCATGCTGATGCTATCTCTGCCGCACCTCTTTGTCCATTCATGAAAGTACAAGGACTCTCACCAGAAGAGTTGGCACCATTTCGGTTTGGATTACCCTTAAAAACCGCCCTCGACACCTGCCATTTATGCGTACCTGTCACCACACTACTCTCGTCGGCCTTCGAAACCCATCCTTCCGCAGGAAGAACCGTTTTATAGGTAAAGTACTGTTGATCAAGCTTAATATTTGGATTTAAACTATAGCTACAATTAAGCGTACCGTAAATGGTATCTTGTGGCACACTAATGCTGAGCGTATTACCGGTAGGCCTGCCGCTATCACCGCCAGCCATTCCGTCATTATATGGATTTAAGAACACCACCGCATATTGATATTCTCGCTCAAGTGTCAGGCGCATGGTGGATGTTTCGTTATCTGTTGCCGTGATCCTAACACGATCGGTACCGTCGTAAGAAGCCCTAATCAAACCGGTGAAAGCACTATTGGGCATAAACCCTCCTACCCCGGTCTTTGGGTCGCGCTTATATACCTTAAGATACTGTCCACCACGAGTTTGCTCAGGGTCATGGATTACAATTGGTTGATTAATTTGGTCATTTCTCGCATCACAAGGTAGCCCAAATGGTATTACCGCTTTTGAACCTCTCTCGTACGGTATCTTACCTAAGCTAAACCCATAATCCTTACCAGTTGGCGTACTCCCTCCTCCACGGTAGCCAATAGTACTGCTAGTAGCATTAACAGTGAACCATATCTGGTTGGCTCCGCCTACTGGAGGACCAGTTAGCTGAACTGTTATATCGACGTAGGGTTTGCCCGATCCAGGGTCGGTATTAGTAAAACCCATTGTCCACGTCTGACCATCCAGACGCGTATCGCCTGCACACGGACGTGCTTTATCAACGTCAGCCCATTTTGGATTATCTGCCGTTCCATTGTTTTCACGATCAGCACGTCTGTTATAGAGAAGATTGCCCCCGATATTAACTTGCAGTCGTCGCTGACTAGCACCTAGCTCTTCTTTATTATCCCTTGCAAGCGTCTCAAATTTACAGTTTGTTACATTAAAAGTTATGGTAGTTGTAGTTGCGCCTGGATTACCATATACCCTAAGGTTGAGCGTACTATTTTCTCCGGCATCGTTATTACGGACCACATGAGGTACTCCCGATATAGCATTACCACTAGTCAAGTTAGTAAATCCAGCACTGTCTTTATTGCCGATATCAAGAAACTGCCCTGGTGTCGGCGAAAGAGTATTGAGGGAGAATAAGCTACTCTCAGTAACTGCAGCAAACACGATTTGCCAAATAGATCCTATCGCAATGACTCCTACAGCTATAGCGATAGTAGCTATCGTTAATTGAGGACGTCGAACATGATATCGTAGCCGCATAATATACATTAAATATACCATAAACGCTTTGCGACTAACAGAAATTGAAGAGCGGGTGCCCCGGCTGCATTGCTGCAGCCAGGACACCCGCGGGTGTTCTTCAGTGTCATCTGGACTAGAGACGACGGGTGGCGACGACCCTGCCACCGGCCTTCACCTTGACCTTGACGGCCTTCCGCACCTTGATCGTGACGATCCTGATGTCCCCCTTGGAGATGACGCGGACGACCTTCTTGGCCTTCTTGCCCTTCGGCTTGGCGACGATCTGGAAGGGGGTGTCGGAGTTCACTCCACGGTTGATCAGCTGAAGCCTGATCAGCTTGCGAGTGACCTTGAGCACCTTGGCGTCGGGACGAGCGGAGTTGCTGGACGTCCCACCCTGCGGGCCGCCCTTGCCGCTGGGGTCACCCGGCGGTACCGGAACTTCCGGCTTGCACGACGGCACGAAGATCGTGCCGACCTGTCGCAGCGCACCACCGTTGACGCTCAGACTGATGGTGTGCGTACCCGGACCAGCGACGATCGGCTGGCCGTTCCAGAAGGTGCTCACCGATGCAGTTGCGCCGTCGGCAACCTCCTGATCCTTGGTAGCGACGAGGACACCGCCGGAGTCCCAGCGGTTGTCCCACCGAGTGATCACGACGTTCGCCTCGTCTCGCGGCCAGCCCGACATGTCCGCGACGTTGCGGTAGTTCAGCGTCAGCGGAGAACCACCCGTCGCCGGATTGCAGGCTCCCACGCTCACCTGCGCCGTGTCCTGCGCCTCCGTGCAGGAGGAGTCAGGCGCGGTGCTGAAGGTGAGCGTGAAGGACTTGTTGGGATGGAAGTTGTCGTACGCCTCGATGGTGACGCTTGACGCTCCCTTGGTGTAGTACCAGCCTCGCGAAAGCGCGGTTGAGGTACCGTAGACGCGGTAGGAGGCGTCATCGGTCTGAGGAATCCAGACCCGATCCCACTTGATACACCCGCGGTCATCCGAGGTCGGAGCCGGCGGGTTCCAGGTGGCAGCAGCGGCCGGGGAGAACCCCGAGCCAGCGATGATCATGGCCGCTGCAAGCAGCAAACCAAGGGTCGTGATCGCCAGGCGCAGTGCCTGGCGAGAGGTGCGAAAGTTCATCTCGCTATCCTTTCATTCCAAGCACGTAGACCGTCTAGCGTGCAGTGTGTTGTCTTGTCTCGATATGTCCGTAATGTAAAAGAGCACCCATGAGTCCGCCTAGTGGACCTACAAGTGCTTTCATAATTTCTTGGGAGCACGAGGTTTTCACTAGCCGAGACTTGACACAACCACCAATCTTGTTTGGTAATTGATAGTTGCATTTTACTACATTTTTTATATTTTGTAAAATATAAGGGGTATCACTCCAACCCCTTCAAAATGTCTTATTCTTTGGACTATTATACTACCCCTCTGCTATACTGTGAAGTATATGAGTTCGCTTTCGATCGGCATCGTAGGCCTTCCAAACGTCGGGAAATCGACGCTTTTTAATGCGCTCACCAACAGCGAGATACTTGCCGCCAACTATCCATTTGCCACTATTGAACCAAACACCGGCATTGTACCGGTGCCAGATGAACGGCTAAACGTGCTGGCAGGTCTTTATGGCAGCCAGAAAATCTTGCCCGCCACCGTGACATTCGTAGATATCGCTGGACTAGTAGCGGGTGCTTCCAAGGGCGAAGGGCTTGGTAACCAATTCCTGGCAAATATTCGTCAGTGTGATGCGATTGTGCATGTGGTACGTGCCTTTGAAAACGACGATATTGTACGGCACGACGGCGGATCGGTAGACCCAAAAAGTGATATCGAGATTA
>JASLCR010000057.1 GCA_030145955.1 Candidatus Saccharimonadales bacterium | reverse complement strand
AGTAACTTGGTATATAATGAACTGTATACATGGTGGAAAAATATAAAAATATATCGCAGCGCCGAGGATTCACGATTGTTGAGCTACTTATTGTAATCGTTGTTATCGCTATTCTTGCTGGGATCTCAATTGTTGCATATAACGGCATCCAAAACTCGGCAAAATCAGCAAAATTGATGTCAGCAGTTGATGCATATAAAAAAGCGGCACATACCTATATGTCAAATAAGGGTAGGTATCCGCAGCCCACAAGTGTGCCAAGTGGCCAGTCGGCTTGTTTGGGCGCAGCTGTAGCTACAAGCGATTTTACTGCAGGGTATTGCTGGAGATCAAGTGGAAGCGACCTTGTGCCTCCCGACGCTACACTGAATGCTGAATTTCGCGAGGAAATTAGTACCCTTCCGGATGTATCGGATGTATCATTTAAGCTTGGCACACTCAATATCCGGGGCATAATGTATGACTACAATGCGAAGAAAATGACCTATTACGCACCTGGTGCAAACCAAAAATGTGGCCGTGGAACTGCGGTCAACACTACCGTCAGTGGTCAGCAACTCACTGAATGTACGGTAAAACTTGATTAATAGATCTATCTGAAATTCTTTTATCAAAGATGTGCTATGCTAGAAATCAATGAACGACCAACAGCAAACTTCGCTATTGCCGGCTCCTTCTAAAAAATCAGTGCCAACATGGCTTATCGCTATACTTGCGCCTATCTATCTGTTCGGAGGTACTATCGCTGCCATCTTTGCTACCTTTACTGTCGCAGGAGCTGAAGTCTACAAGAACTCATACGCGGGCGCAGTAATTCTTTTACTGATGTTGGGAGCCGCGTGGCTTATTGGTGCTTTAGGTTTCACACGAAAGATGTCGGTAGTACTGAGTAGCATCACGGCTATAATTTTGTTGGGATATGGATTACTTACATTGCTCGCGATGTCGAGCGGCACCAATTATAAATTCCTCTCGCAGCCGCCAAATGTTATTGCATGGTTTGCTATTGCACTTGTTGCTGTATTGCCGGTAATGACGATGAGTATCTATGAGGCTTGGCGCACGGGTTCAGTTCGTCGCATTCGTACAGTTATCGGACTTAGTACCGTAGTGCCAATAGCATTGCTTGCGTTTGCAGTTTTTCAACAGACGGTATCGGAGGCCAGGTATCAGAAAGAAAAGAATGCCTTTGAGAACCACCTCTCAGATAATGAGCGTCAGGCGAGAGAATCTAGTCAGGATGACAAAGAACAGCAAGCACAAGCGGCCAATGACCGAAAAAATATAGAGGCTGCTGCAGAGAGTGTCGTGCGTTCACTCGATCAGTCAGTTAAAGCTAACGGGCAGGCTCCAAAGAAGCTGGCTGCGCCAACTGGATACGAGACAGCCGACTATATGATACATCCCGGAAATTCCAATTCTGAAGTGATGATTTGCATTAAGCCGACTAATATCGACAATTATTATCTCGGTATTACTATTCAGTTCAATACAAGTGGTGTTATGCATTATTTCTATGACAGTGTTAGCCGCACTTGCCAGTATTCGCGAGATACAATTCGCGAACTATAAGGTTTATCGGATACAGATATTATTTTGATTCAATATAATGGTGATTGCTTATCAATCTCGTCAAGATTCACTTTGATCGTGACATACACCGGGCCTTTTTCGATCATCTCTTCGCTACCAGGTTTCGGCAGGCTTGTGCCATAAAGAGCTGCGTTATGTACTGTTGCTGTCTCTATGCTCACGCGAATCGATTCGCCTTTGTTGTTTCTATAGCGGTCTTGGCGACTAGTGGTGTCGAAGTCTGAATTACTTATTTTTGTAAAACCAGCTTGTTTAATATGTTTTTCGAGATCAGTAAACGTACTAGAACGGGACGCGTTTTTGCCATATTCGGTTACCGAAGATGCAAGACCATGTTCTTCGTTAGGGTTAACTCGTAAATCGCCAAAAATATCCTGTTTGGCAATACGGTAACTATTATCAAGCTCAAGGCTGTCATAAACTGCAGCAATACGCATCTCTCGATCTCGTTGCTGATTTATATCTATATGGTTTAGGATGAAGATAATGCCGAAAAGCACCGCTACAATTAATAGTGTGCTAAGCAGAATGTAGTTCGAAGGATTCTTTGCTATAAAGATGATACTTTCAGTCTTTTCCGAATGCTTCGTTGCATAGTTTTTCATATACTTATGCTAACACGTGTAGGATTTGCATGAAATTCGCTTATAGAAAAAAGTCCAAGCTGTGGGCCTGAACTTCTTTCTATGGTGAACGTCGTTGAGTCGAATTGGAAATGATGCTCCCAAGAAGTCCAGAAGCTATGTGTAGTAGTATTGACTAATTAAAATTTGTATGTCATTGTTTATTTATGATCCAACAAACAGCGACATTGTTGACCCATCTTCATTCCCATTCATAGCTTGGGTTGATTAAAGATATTTGCGTTTTATACTTCCCGAGCGGAAGTTTTTTTTATTTAAACAATATAACTGGAGATAAAGCTATGGAAAAAACTACTATGCCTCAGCCATATGAAAAATTTGAAACAACGATTGAGAATATTAAGAGAGGTGCCTTGCAGGTGAGGTATCTCGGAGGCGGATCAGAATCGAGCGTATACGAAACGGAAGTAGATGGTCGGTTATACGCAGTAAAGTTTGCAGTGAAATGGACACGACTAGATAGGCCGCGAAATACGATTAGAGCAACCCAACGAAAAATCGATGCTGGTTTGCGAGGCCTGGGAATGGTTGGGTTAGAACAAATCGAGAGCGCTTCAGCTGAAGCGGGCGCTGCGATTTATGATTTGGTAGACGGCAAGACGGTAAGTTCAATGACTGAAGAAGAGCTTGCTTTAGTGACTGATGCGCAAATGGTATCATTTTTTGAAACGGTAGATGCTGCAGTTGAGCTAGGTATTGAGTTTGACCCTTGGAATCAAGACGGCTCGAATGTGATGTTTTCCTCTGAAGAAGGCTTCACGCTAATTGATTACTTCGTAGACTATACTCAAACAGATAAAGAGGAAAGCAGACTGAATGGCTATCGATCACTTGGCTCTCAGGCAGTCAAGCTTGCTGGGCTGTTCGGGACCAAGAACTATAATTTTCAATTTGACTGGGCTAATGTCGAGCAGTTTGATAGTCGACGGAGATGAAAATTTTTCGTGGTGACCTCACGGGGAATATACATATAATGCGCCGTGGCAAACAAGTTGCCGGGCATTATCGAACCGCCGTACGGGGATCAATTCCCCCACACGAAAGCTCGTGTCAAAGTAAAAAGCCCTACCTGAAGGCAGAGCTTTTTACTTTGGTGACCTCACGGGGAATCGAACCCCGATTGCCAGGATGAGAACCTGATGTCCTAACCGTTAGACGATGAGGCCACGAGAGTGAGTGAAACGGACAAAAGCTTGCTTTTGGACATTTCCGAGCCGAGTGGGCTACATCTCGCAGAGATGAGGCCAGCTTAGCTATAAATAACTCTAGAATATCGTATCAAAACAGAGGCGGCCTGTCTAGCCTCTGCGTGGCATTGCTTCAAGCTGATCGATGATACCGAGGAGCTTTTTCGGTGTGATTTCTGCCTTTATAAGGTAGGCATCGACATTATGTTCCATTGCAAGACGAGATTCGCTGTCTTGTTCAAAGTTGGTAAGTACAATCACTTTGCTGTCTGGGATGAGATTTTCTTTGCCGCCACGCAACGCTTCGAGAATCTCTGAGCCGCGGCGTTCTGGAAGCATAATATCGAGCAGGATCAAGTCGTACGTCTTGTTGCGAGCGGCAACAAGGCCATCATTGCCATCGACCATCCAGTCAACGTCGTAGTTTGCCTTTTTGAGACTGCGTACATACATCTCACCGATGAATCGGTCATCTTCGATTATAAGAATTGATTTGATCGCCATGATATTACCCTCTCATTGCCCCATGATTTTTTATCCAGCCGCCGCCGTGTGTTTTGATGAGCTCGGCATTGCTGCCATTTGTCTTCTCTAGTTTATCAGCAATAGTGGCATATATGGGTAATGTGAAGCTAAATGTTGACCCTTCGTTTTCGATACTCTTTACTTCCATCGTGCCGCCGTGGCTTTCGACAATTCCCTTCGAGATGTAGAGCCCAATACCGGTGCCGGCGACTGTTTCGCGTGAACGGTGTGAGCGGTAGAATTTATGGAATAGATTGCCGACGACATTTGGCGGCATACCAATGCCATTGTCGATGACGGATACTTCAATGAATTTATCTTTCACCTCTGCGGTTACCGTCACTGCCCCGCCCTCGTTTGAATACTTCAACGCATTGTCGATGAGGTTGCCGAACACCTCGGATGCACTGGCCGGATCGGCAGCAACCGCTGGTAGTTCAAGCGGCAGGTCGATATTAAGGATGCGATGTTGGGCGCTGGCGCGCAGTGCCATGTCGTCGGCAATGGTAGCGTATATATCAATAATACGTGTTTCGATCAGGCTAAGTGTCAGATGGCGCTGGTCATATCGAGCTGAGTTGAGGATATTGTTGATGTAACTTGCAAGACGATTTGCAGAAACAATTAGTCTATCAAAAAGTTCACGTTGCTCAGGATCGATTGTCTCTCCGAGCTCGTCTACTAATGTGTCGAGGTAGCCGCGGATAACGGTGATTGGTCCGCGGAGTTCGTGTGCGGCAAAGGCAATGAAATTAAGATCTTCTTCCTCGGGTGCGTATTCGTCGGTTCGTTCAATAAAGAACGCAACAAGTGGAGCATTATTACCCTTGCGGTACGAGGCGATAACATCAAACAGTTTTCGGTCTGGTTGACCTGCTGGCTTTGAAGCGACACGTACCCAGGTTTTGTCGGCACGTACAGTATTGTTTTCGCATTGCTTGAGCCATGTGTCGATTGATTCATCGGTATAAAATTCCAATTGCAAATGTTTCTTGCCATCGGTGTCGGCATGTACCGGTACGGCTTTGTTATGAAAAATTACTTCACCGGAAGTGTTAAGCATGGCAATACCTACGGTGCTATCACCAAAATCTGAAAGCCCAGAATCATTTACTTTCGGGTGTTCCGAGGCTTCCTTTGTATCCGAAGCGTGTTCCTGGTTGCTACTTAAATGATAGATGGTTTGTAGAAGTGGGCGTAGTCCGGCGCGAACCGCCTTTTTTTCATTTGGATTCGGAAGTGGTTGTCCGTTTTTCTCGCCAGCAATGTGAGTAATGGCATTACTCAGAATGGACAGGGGCCAGATAATGATTGCGAACACTACCGCATTAATACCAATAATGATTGCGGCGAGTATTGCAAGAATGACGTACTCGATTGGCTGCTGGTATTGTACAAAACCAAAATAGGTTGCCGCAACCACGAGCGTAAGAATAATGACAAGCTGTCCAAGCAGCAGCGTTCCCCATGCTCGGCGTTTGTATCTCGGCCAGTACTGTTTTACCTCCTCGGCGGTTTTTGCTACTTCCATGATACAGTTCCCCTGTTTTTATCGATTGCAGTAATCCAGGTTTGGCCACGCGCGAGCTTGATATCTTTTCCATCTTTGTCGGTGAATGTCAGCTGGTCAGCTTTGCTGCCGCGCTGCCAGGTGGCATCAATCGCAGTACCGTTTTGGAAAATCACCGCCTCACCCGTACCAGTAGTCTTGATAGATTGACGGGCGGTCTCTTCCATCACCGTCTCTTCGTCAACCTTAAGAGCAATAACTACTTTTGGTGTAATGAGCCCTTTTTCGCGGTCTTTATGCTGAGCGCCCGCTTGTGAGCGTATATAGCGATTATTCTCGGCGTCGTAGACGTACGAGCTATCAAATAGCGCACTCGAGATATGAACGGAAATATTCGTTGCGTCTGGAGATTTTACGGGTTTTTCATCTTCTCGTTCGAATGTTTTTGGATGAGATGAAGTATAGTTGCGGCGCTTATTGAGCGCATCAAGCCGTTCGAAGCTGGTGTACACATTGTGGGGTGCGTAGCGGTCGGTTGCCCTCCAGTAGGTTGAGGCATTGAAGAACTGGTCAATATCACGGTAGTCGCCGCTGCGAATCATTTTGAGTGCTTTTGCGCTCCCCCCAATGTGCGCCATGCTTGCATCGTACGGCGCGTACCAATCTACATAATATGGACGGACACTGCGGACTGGGCCGATTAATGTTGGCTTTTCTTGCTGATACAGTGCGAGGAAGCGAGTAATGCCGCCCTCGGCGACCGCCTCGTACACAATCTCAGCTTGCTTGAGGCCAGATTGCGGACGAGCGTCAGGGCTATTCTCGATCATGATGGCAGTGACAGGCTTTGTCGTATCAGACTCTTCGGCTACCTTCAGCCCTGTGAGCGGTGCGTAGTAGACTTTTGGCTTTTTGACGACGATATCGTGGACAATTTGCGGCAGCGGCTCGCCGAGAAGTGCCATTGCGAGGTTCCCGACTACGGCAATAGCGAGCGACCCGCCAATGAGTAGACTTGCAAGCCGGTGACGATCAATAAACGCACGTGTTGCAGCAGTTGCTCGAGCTAGCTTGTCTTTAACAGAGGTATTACTTTTCATAAGCACTAGCGATATTATAGCACGAGCATGCGAGCGAAAAACGTGCTTGCACATTTTTCCGAGCAGCGAAGTGCTACATCAGTGAAGCTGCTATAGCACGAGGTGTTGACTGCCTAAGCAACGAACCCAATACTCGTCTTAAGCCGCGAAAGTGTCTTTTCTTTGCCCAATAGTGCGAGTGTATCATTCAACTGCGGGCTGAACGGTGCCCAGGTGGTGGCAATACGAATGAGACTAAACAGTATACCTGGTTTTTGGCCGGTGATATCGAGGAGCTGGTTGAGACAATCCTGAATAGTTTCTGGGTTCCAGTTGTCAATTTTGGCGAGTTCATCGTGAGCAGTTTGTAGAAGAGCGCTGTGTTCTTCGCTGCTTAGCTTTTTAAGCTGCTTGTTGTCACTAATAAGTTCGATATTTGGCTGCGGTTCTTCAAAGAAATAGCTTGTCAAACTTGGCAGATCACGGAGTGTTTTGAGGCGATCCTGTGCCAGTGCGAGCACCTGCTTTTTGTAGTGCTCTGGTGCTTTCTTAGCACTTTCTGGCCAGAAAAATTCGACGCGTTTATAGAGTTCGTCTAGAGATAGTTCACGAATAAAATGGCCGTTCATCCATAACAGACGCTTCTCATCAAAACGTGCACCACTACGCTGA
>JASLCR010000054.1 GCA_030145955.1 Candidatus Saccharimonadales bacterium | reverse complement strand
CTACGGAAGCTGGACAGAGCGAGGTGTCTATCAAGCTACGCTAGCTCTGCAAGATTCCAGGCTCACTTATCAATAAGAACTGCCAGATACTTTCTGGCAGTTCTTATTGATTTTTATGTGTGTCCCATTAAGAAAAGGGCAAATGGGGTCTGAATTGCTTTGTGGAGATTTATCGTTTTCCGGTAAACATAATGCGTGCGAAGTCTACGATAATTCCTACTAGGTAGCCAACAATAAAGGCGGCGATGGTTTCAAATCCGGACAGTGGGTAGCCAGCGTTCTTTGCCCAAATGTATATCGTTGCGGTAAATAAGAGGGCAAAGATTGCACCAAGAAGGAGGGCATTGGGTCGTGCAACGGTTGCGCCAATTGCCTCACTTGATTTCTCGATCGCCTTAATATGAATAAACTTGCTGAAGGCACGACTTGGTCCGGACATGTGGGTCCTGGCACCGCTCATAACCTTATTGAAGCTAATATCTGTATTAAACTGGTTACGGTCTGCTGTACGTGCCTTGCGTCGTTCAGCTGGAGATAATTCTACCGGCTTCTCCTCTTGTTCTCGCTTTTCTGCAAGACGCTCAATATCCTCACGTGCCTCTTCCAGTTTCTCCGCATTGTTGCGTTCACGTTCTGCTGCGTTTTGTTCTCGTTTCTCTTGCAAGCTTTCATGAAGCTCTTGTGCATTCTCTGGGAGCTGCTCTTTTGAAAGGCCCTGCTCGCTATCATGCTGTAACTTTTCGCTCATACTATTATCCCACTCCTTTTAGTCTAGCTGTGATCGTTAGTTAAATTGCTCCTGCATGAGCATCGCGACGGATAAGTCGAACTTCTTTGCCAAGCTGCCTGGACCTAGCATAGAAGAAGACAACAACCGCTAGTAGTCCACCAGCAAAAAGCATGTTCTCGCCAGGACCTGTTGTTGGAAGTTCGGTAGCAACCTGCTCAACAATTGCTTTCTCTGGGCTGCATCCTATCTTGACCTCGGTACTGTTACCGTATGTATTAACCATCTTGCAGTCATAAGAATCTTGATCGCTTGTACCCGTGTTAGTGAGAGGAATTTTCTCCATTATCTGTACAACAAAAGTTCTACTTTGCTTTTCTTGAGGCGCAATAGAGATATCTGGCCATACGAGTGTTTTCTGTGCGTTGTCGAAAACACCACCGCCATCATCAATGAGAGTCGCATATTCAAGTACGTCCTTGAGAGATTCTTTCATTGTGAGTTTCTCTGCAACAAGCCCTCTATTTTCAGAGGTGATAGTGTAGGCTATTTTATCACCAGCTTTTGCTATTTTCGTTGTTGCGTTTACATTACCTTGACTCATGTTGGACGTGGTTTTTGTATTAATGATGTCAGCACTACAACGCTCATCTTTAATCCAGACATTAGGATTTTCTGGACACGGCTGACAGTCAGGATGGTCAACCGGTAGAGACGGGTTATACTGGCACATCGCCGGAGGGGCGATGGTAATTGGCTTCGCACAGGCACCTGGATTAGCCGTCACATCACCTACACTTGTAGCTACGGTGAGTTCTGCGGTGTAATCTCCTGGAGAGCTTAATGTAACATCCTCTGCGACGGCAGATTGTGCATTTGTATTGACGGATCGTGTTGCAACTACCGTGCCCTCTTTGTTTTTAATGGTAAACGTATACTTGCTGATTGTTGCCCCACCGGAAACAGATGCGGTGCCATTCATTTGGACAATGGTTCGGTTCGCGACTGTAGCAGTAAGGTTTGTACATACAGCTTTAGGTGTTTCTTTGACAGGAGGAGGAGCTACGGTAAGGGAAGTCTTGCATCCGGCGCCACCTTGATCGCCTTCACTGGTTTTAACCTTCAGCGTAGCCGCGTAGGTACCAGGGGCTAGTGAGAAGGTTACCGACTGCGTTTCTTTACCAGTCTTTACTTTATTATGGTACACCGATGCACCGTTTGCATTCGTGACATCAAAGACGTAGGCATTGATTTTTGCGCCATTTTTAACCTTTGCTTTTCCGGTAAGGGTCACTTGTTGCTCGGATATGGTAGCATCAAGATCCTTACATTTTGCTACAGGTGCAGGAGGCGGACTTGGTGGTTTGTTTGTGATGAGATTGCCGCAGTCCATTTTAATTGCAAACCATCCAAATGCTGCTGATTTACCAGCTAAAACAGTATGAGTTGTTTTTGCTCCGGCAGTGAGTGTCATGGGTCGATAATAAACAGTGCCGCCACCATAATCCCATGACCGCTGGCCTTGCGCGTAGCTATAGAGGCTTGTTCGAGACCAGTTATAATTACCAGCTTCACCGATAGTTGTTTTTGAGAGACTTTTTACTTCTGCTCTTGTGATGCCGAGCGAGTCCAATGTGCTTTTAAGCTTACCGGTATTGGCGTCATAGTGTTTTAATAATTCGTCTTTGCTTTTTACGCCGCCTGGGATAAAGTCTGCGGTGCTCGAAGCGTTGACAGCTTCCGGAGGCGAGAATACGGCGAGCGATTGCACGACGAGTGCAAGTGCTGTGACGATTAATCCGGCTTTACGCGTGGCTTCCTCTTTGCGAAGACGTCGGGCATAAAAGCCAAGCTGCCCCACAAGTGCGGGACTAAACGGTAGGTTGGCGACAATTTTACGAAACATACACTGTTCCTTTTTATTTTTAAGCGTTTTCACATCTAGATTAGCATAAGAATTGTGTTCAGGGCAAGCACTTGAGTGAATAATAATAGTCCGATATAATGAACGTAGTGTAAATAGCAGTTACGGCTGAAAAGTGAGGGAAAATGGCGAAGCAAACACCTGATGGCTCGTATGATGGGTCACAAATTCAAGTCCTTGAGGGACTTGAGCCGGTTCGTAAGAGACCGGGTATGTATATTGGTAGCACTGGATATGACGGTGTACACCACCTTATTAAAGAGATTGCAGATAACTCAATCGATGAGGCAATTGCTGGTTTTGCGACTCGTGTTGATGTTCGTATTCTTCAAGATGGTGGTATTACTATCACTGACGACGGACGAGGTATTCCGGTAGATAAACATGCCAAGACCGGGCTTAGTACTCTCGAGACAGTACTGACGGTGCTTCACGCAGGCGGTAAGTTTGGCGGCGGCGGGTATAAAGTATCTTCAGGTCTGCATGGCGTTGGTTCAAGTGTGGTAAATGCGCTGTCGACCCGTATGATTGCTGAAGTAATCCAAAAAGGTCAGCTTTACCGTATTGAATTTGAAACCGGCAATACAATTGCACCGCTTAAAAAGATCGGTAAGACAGATCATCCTGACGGCACAAGAATTACATTTTATCCAGATCCAACCATCTTTAAAGAAACGGTTGAGTTTGACTACAAATGGGTTGTTAACTATCTACGGCATCAGGCCTATCTTACTAAAGGTGTTTTTACCTCTGTTGTAGATGATAGAACTGGTGAGCGTGATGCATTTTATTTCGAAGGTGGTATCCAGAGCTACGTAAAACACCTCAATATCGGCAAAGATGTTCTCGCCGATGCACCATTCTATGTTGAGAAGCAGATTGAAGACTCTATGGTGGAAGTAGCGATTCAGTACAACGACAGCTACCTTGAGACAGTGAAGCCATTTGCAAACAACGTTCTTACCCCAGATGGTGGTACGCATGTTGTAGGATTCCGCTCGGCTTTGACGCGTACAATCAATGATTATGCTCGTAAGGCTAGTCTTCTTAAAGAAAAAGAAGAGAACCTTACCGGTGATGACATTCGTGAAGGTCTGACGGCGATCATTCTGGTAAAGTTACCAGATCCACAATTTGAAGGGCAGACAAAGAATAAGCTCGGTAACCCTGAGGTGCGTCGTTACGTTGAGCAGGTAATGAATGAATACTTTGCTTATTATCTTGATGAAAATCCTGATATTGCAAAGAAAATTGTCAATAAATCTGTGTTGGCTGCTCGCGCACGTAAGGCAGCTCGTGCAGCACGTGACAATGTCCTCCGAAAGGGCGCACTTGATGGTATGGGGCTTCCTGGAAAGCTCTGGGATTGTTCGTCAAAGAGCCCTAGTGACAGTGAAATCTATATTGTAGAGGGTAATTCTGCTGCCGGTTCTGCCAAAGAAGGTCGAGACAATAAGACACAGGCGATACTGCCACTTCGTGGTAAGGTACTTAATACCGAACGTGCCCGTCTTGATAAAATGTTTGCGAATAAAGAGATTGTTGCCATGATCCAGGCGTTTGGTGTGGGAATCGGCGAGCAGTTCGATATCAACGGTCTGCGTTATCACAAGATTATTATCATGACCGATGCTGATGTTGACGGTAGCCACATTTCGACACTTCTCTTGACGTTCCTCTTCCGTTACATGAAAGAGGTTGTGGAGGGCGGATATGTTTATTTGGCGAAACCACCTCTCTATAGCATCAATAAGGGTCAAAAGAAGACCTATGCATACGATGAAGAGGAGCGCGATCGTATCCTTGACGAAATTATCTCTGATAAGGTAGGGCGTGGTACGGCTATCTCTCAGGATGACGACAAGATGAAGCAGGCAGGTGTCACCATTTCTCGCTTTAAGGGTCTTGGTGAGATGGACGCTGAACAGCTTTGGGAGACAACGATGAATCCCGAGAATCGTGTACTTATCCAGGTGCGCGTGGAAGACGCGGAAGAGGCGGATGCTATATTTACGAAGCTTATGGGCGATGAAGTAAGCATGCGTCGAAGCTTTATTCAGGCACGGGCGAAAGAAGCAGACCTAGAGGAATTGGACGTATAGATATGAATGAAGATGTAACAAATACAACACCAGCAAACAACGAAGAGCCGATAGGGGGCGAAGTGCTTGCCCCAGGTCTTGAGCGTCGTACACTTGAAAATGTCATG
>JASLCR010000043.1 GCA_030145955.1 Candidatus Saccharimonadales bacterium | reverse complement strand
CACCACAACAGATTGCGCAGCACGCTGGCTTTACATTGCATGATGAAGATATCACAGATATGCGTCTTCCCGATGATCCTCGCGCCGATGATATGAATCTCCAGCTTACGATCAAGCGTGCAACACCGGTGCAGCTTGTGCTATATGGCAAGGAAGATACTGTTTACACTCAGGAAAAAACCGTCGCAGCATTCTTGAAGGAAAAGAAGATTCATCTCGAGAAAAATGATACGCTCTCGGTTAATACTGCAGCGCCAATACAGAGTGATATGAAGATTGAGATTTGGCGTAATGGCAAACAGACACTGACGCGTGATGAAGCGATTGATTTTGAAGTGCAGCGTATTGAAGATGCAGATAAAGAAGTTGGTTACCGCGAGGTCAAGACCCCAGGTGTTAAGGGGAAGAAAAAAGTGACCTACGAAGTGGTAATGAGAAACGGTAAAGAGCTTGCGCGCAAACAAATCCAATCTGTGACACTTGAGCAGCCTAAGAAGCAGGTGGAAATTGTTGGTGCAAAGCCGAGTTTTGGTGGTGATTTTGCTGCGGCACTTGCAAAGCTGCGCTCGTGCGAAGGCGGCTACAATAGCTGGAACCCGGCTGGTCCGTACTACGGAGCGTACCAGTTCAATCAAGGTACATGGGCCTCTGTTGCAGATCCATCGAAGTATGGTAATGCAACGCCTGCCGAGCAAGATCTAGCCGCACGCAAGCTATATGAACGCAGAGGCTGGAGTCCGTGGCCAGTTTGTGGCGCCAGTCTGCCGGACATTTACCGGTAATGCCAAACAAATCTCTTGGCCAACACTGGCTTACCGACCGATTTATTCTTTCTGAAATTGCCGATGCTGCAGATATTACGGATAGCGATACGGTACTTGAAATTGGTCCTGGCCTCGGCACGTTGACGAGCGAACTGCTATCTCGAGCTGATAAGGTAATTGCGGTGGAGTTTGATAGTGAGCTTGCAAGGAAGCTACCCGGGCAATTCCCCGGCAAGGATCTCACGGTAAAAAACGAAGATATCCTTTCATTTGATCTCGACTCACTCCCGGCAGGCTACGTGGTTGTGGCGAATGTACCTTACTACATTACGAGTAAGATTGTACAGAAGCTAATGACGGCCAAAAACAAACCACGAATCGCTGTGTTGCTGGTGCAAAAAGAAGTGGCTGAACGTATTGCCGCCAAACCGGGCGATATGAGTATTTTGGCTATCTCGGCGCAGGTGTATGCTGAGGCTGAGCTCGGTATCGAAGTGCCGAAAGAGTTCTTTACTCCGCCTCCGAAGGTTGATAGTCAAGTGATCGTGCTGAAAACCCGCCAAACCCCGCTTGTCTTTGATGAAAAAGCCTTCTTTCGTGTAGTAAAAGCTGGCTTCGCTGAAAAGCGTAAGAAGCTGCGCTCATCGCTCGCCGGTGGACTACATCTCGATAAACAAGCTGTCGATGAACTACTGCAAAATGCTGGTATTAATCCCGAAGCCCGCGCTCAAGAACTTTCCATCGAACAGTGGAAACAATTGACAAAATAAACTGCTTGTGCTATAATTAAAACATTCCTGTCGGACTGGCCGATAGGCGCACCTGAAAGGAAGTGGTCGTCATGATCACTGCTGGAAGCAAGCTGAATAGCTTGTCGCAGATCAGCCGCGCGTTGAAGAGCGGCTTCACCGTCGAGGCGGTGCTCATCTACGCCGACCTGTGCGAGGACTTTCGCGAGTCTGTGCTTGACGATCACTGTGGGCCTTGGGACTCGCTCACCATGTACAGTTCTAGCTGGGAGTTCACAGCTATCGAGCGCTAAGCTTTAACGAGCAGTAGCAAGTAGATCAAGCAGTATCAGCTGAGGCTTCACAGCCTCGCCGCTTTAGGAAACTAAGGCTTGGCAGCTTCACCTTTCGCCGCGCATACCGCGGCATGCACCACCAGGTTCGCCCATCCACGAACCCAGCCAGACGAATTAGGAACGAGCGCCCATGTGGCGCTCATTTCATTTTCACTTTATACTTTTAGATATGATTGATGGGCAAGTTTTGATAAAGCTATCTATGGTTGCCGATGGCTCGATGAAAGACGATGAGAATGTCTTAGAGAATCGAGCTAGATTTATTGCATCGATGAATGCTGATCCTACGAAAGGATGTCTTGTGCAGCTCGTCTACGAAGGTGATGATTATTGTCGCTACAGCGTGGTAGATAGCACTCAGGCTGGTGAAGGCGTTTCAACCGAGAGCACAATTATCGCTGATGCATTACTGACACGAGAAAAAGATGTAACACTGTTCTTACCTCTTGCTGATTGCGTTGGCGCAGTGATTTGGGATAAAAACCATACGGCGTTAATGGTGTCTCATCTTGGTCGACATAATCTTGAACAGGAAGGCGGCAAGCGTTCAGTTGAATACTTTATGAAACAGACAGGTATCCTTCCGGAAGATATCCGAATCTATTTGACGCCTGCAGCAGGTAAGGATGCATATCCTATCCGTAGTCTGGGCGGAAGAGGCCTATATGAGACGGCGGTTGAGCAGCTTATTTCGGCCGGTATTAATAAAGCCAATATTAAAGTGGACGCACGCGATACGACAAAAGACAAAGCACTATTCTCTCATAGTGAATTTCTTAAAGGTAATCAGCAGGCGGACGGCCGTCATGCGGTGTTCGCTATGCTGAAAAAATAACCTCTGTTATACTAAGACCTAATGGGAAAGAATCTCTACGTCACTACTGCTATTCCGTACGTCAACGGCACGCCCCATATTGGCAATGCCCTTGATTATCTCTTGGCCGACATCTGGGCACGTTACCAGATGCAAAATGGTCATGCGGTTCGGTTTCAGGTTGGTACCGATGAGCACGGCAACAAGATTGCTGCTAAGGCAGCCGAGGCAGGCATTACACCACAAGAATATACCGACAAAATGTACGGTAATTTTGAAGTATTAATGCGTAAAATTGGTGCGGGATTTACTGACTTTATTCGCACTACTGATGGCCACCATAAAGGCGCCGTGCAATATATTTGGCAGCAGCTCCAACCTCATATTTACAAAGATAAGTATGAAGGTTGGTACTGCATGGGGCATGAGGCGTTCTTTACTGAAAAGGAAGTTGCGGAGACAAATGGTGTGTGCCCAGACCACCAGACACCCTATGAGCATGTATCAGAGGAGAACTATTTTCTTCGTTGTAGTGATTTTACTGAGCAAATCCGCGATGCAATTGAGAAAAATAAGATGCAGATTGTACCGGAATTTCGCAAAAAAGAATTCTTAGAGCTTATCAAAGACGGTGTGAAAGACGTGTCAATTTCCCGTCCGCGTAAAAGTTTGAGCTGGGGTGTTGAGGTACCGGGTGATCCGAGTCAAGTAATGTATGTGTGGCTCGATGCGCTGTGTAATTACATTACCGTGCTTGGATATCCGGATAATGCAGACTGGCAAGACTATTGGCCAGCTGAGGTGCAGGTGGTTGGTAAAGATATCCTAAGGTTTCATGCAGGTATTTGGCCAGTGATTTTACTTGGCCTTGGATTGACGCTGCCACGCAAGCTACTCGTGCATGGCTTTGTGAATGTTGGTGGAGCAAAGATGAGCAAGACGGTTGGCAACGTGGTTGACCCGAATGAAATTATTGATCAGTATGGGCTTGATGCCTTCCGCTACTTTTTCTCTCGCCATATTCCAACACTCGATGACGGTGATTTTACATGGGAAAAATTTGAGACTGCGTACAACACTGAGCTTGCCAATGAGCTTGGTAATCTTGTTTCACGCGTAGCGAATATGATTGAAAAGTACCAATCTGGCGTGATTGGTGATGCGCCACTCGGGGAGCATGATATGCGGGCGTATCACGAGGCATTCGAGAAGCTTGAATTTAACAAAGCACTTAATGAAGTGTGGGACATGGTGCGCTCACTCAATAAATATATTGATGATGTGAAGCCATGGGGCGTAGCAAAGAATCGAGACACTGACCCAGATGCTGAGGACCATCTGACGGAAATCTTAGCACATTGTGTTGGTAACCTTCTGCAAATTGCTGACCTTCTTGTGCCATTCCTTCCGGGCACTGCTCGAGCAATTCATACGACATTTGAAACTGGTGTTGTAAAGCCGCTTGAAGGTGTTTTATTCCCGAGAATGCAGCTGCACACAGCGGAGCCGGGGACAAAAGTCGAACAGTCATCGACTAAGTAGTGTATATAACTCATACGCACTTACTGCTGAAGTGAATTGCTGAAAGCGTACCGTGTCATCTCCACGATATGGCCATGTGCTATGGGCAAGCCAAAATCCGATAAGGGTGAGACAATGATGCGGATTGATACGATGAAGATGGGGTGAAATGTCATGACCACTTTTATGAAGGTCAATGAGCAAGCTAGTAATATCACTTCCTGGTTCCCCGTATCCGGCCCAACTCCAGTCAACTAATTTTGTTGCGTAATCAGGATGCCATGCAATGTTTGACTGTCGAATATCGTGGTGACAAAATACAAGATTTTCAGGTGAGTGCGGCAGGTGTGCATCTTGCTGCAGCTGGCGTAAGTCATCAAACAGTGCGTGCGCCGACTGTCTGGTTTGGTCATGTAAACGGGGCGCAAAGTCGAAAAACCGAGAGCTGAGTTTTTCTCGAGTGCTTGTATCGATCGCTTGCCATCCTTCCCGGCGAAACGTTGCATACGATGCTTCAATAGGGAACGTATCAAGTGGTGGAGTGACTTGCTCGAGTTGTTCAAATGTCCGGAAAGCATCATTGATGTAAGACTGTAGCGAGTCTTCGTTTGCTTTCCAGCACCACCCATTATTTGGTGATAGTGCTGTCATGGCAAGTGCATCAACATGCAGCGTAGATTGGTAGGGAATGGCGGGGAAGTTGTGAATGCGAAGGTGTGATAGAATTGACGCCTCCTTCTGTAGATATAAGAATGAGTGCTCCGATTTCTCAATATCACTGAAGTTTTCTTCACGGTGCTGTTTGCAGAACACTGCTTGGCCGTCTTTCTCAAAAATGTATTTCTCGTATTCCATATGACCACCGTCAACTCTTGTAAAAGCATCCGGCATTGTAAACGCCTCGACGAGATTTTGCCCGTCAAGCGTATCTAGCGCACGTTCAAGAATAGCCTGATGTGAGGCATAGAGCGGCGGCAGCGACGCGAGACTATGCCACTGTGCATCCGTAGCATCGTCTTTACCGTTAACGGGAATTTCACTTGAGGCATGAAAGAGAAATGCTTCCGTTTCGATCCAGGCATGCTCCGAATTGCGCGGGTCGTCAACAATGCCTTTGAAAATGCGGGGCGCATACCCACCGACCCGCATTGATGCCTCTTCCTCTGCTTCGCGGATAGCTGCATGATACCCAGAGCTATCAGTCTTGTCGATAAACCCACCCGGAAGGGCCCAGTCACCAGTGTCCTTTCGCTTAATTAAAAGAATGTTTGCTGCAGCGGGATCGATAATGACCGCATCGGCAGTATAGTTAGGACCGTCATACCATAATTCCCGTTTTGTATCATTCAGAAGTTCGCTCATACTAGCACTATTTCTTTCGTAGCGGCTATACCAAGTGCTTCAGTAACTTTTTCTTTGTAGAGTTCGATCTTGTCTGGTGAGCCAGTGTGCTTACCTTCAATATCACTCAGCTTAACGGTTGAAGTATTGTTTGCCTGCACTGCCTTCATGACAAAATTGTTCGCTTTGATGCCAAGGTCATTGGTGAGAGTTGTACCCCAGCCAAATATGACATTAATGCGATCTTTGAACGTGTCGGCTAGTTTGATGATAGTTGTAATGTCGAGTCCGTCACTGAAGACGATTGTCTTTTGGTGTGGATCGACGCCATGACGAGTATAAAAATCAATTACCTTTTCACCGAACTCAATCGGATCGCCCGAATCGTGCCGTAAGGCTTTCCAGCTCTTGGCTTGCTCCTGGGTGAAGTCGACGAAGAAAAAGTCACTTGTAAAGGTATCGGTAAGGGCGGTCGAGAGGTCACCTTTGTAAAGGTCTTGCCAGTCTTGCAACACTTGGTTGTGGCCATCGAGCGGGTTGTCGCCACTTTGATCTGCAAGTGCGGCATATACCATCGGTAATTCATGAGCGAAGGTGCCGATAGGCTTTAGACCTAGCTCGTGAGCCAGATAAATATTCGAGGTGCCAAGAAAGTTCTCCGGTAGCTCTTGAGCGATACGCTCAATGACATGCTTTTGCCATTCGTAACTAAACCGACGGCGTGTGCCAAAATCTGAGAACTTAATGTCGGGACGAGTTTGTAGTAATGTAATTTTTTCGTCTAAGCGTCGATCACCTTCTTGATAGAGCTCAGTAAGTGAGCTGCCTTCTTTCTCGAGTTTATTTTTGAAATACAACTCATTAAGTTCGCTCATGACGACGGTTTCCCAGAAGGTGACGAGAGGCCATTTTCCAGTGGTGGTGACGGCTAAGTCGCCGCGCTCATCAAGAGTAACGTGAGCTGGTGGCAGCGGGTTGTCAGCTAGGAAATCGAGGTAATCTTCTGAGAATTGCGCTGTTCCGTCTTGATTTTGCAAACTAGCAAGGTAGGCGAGCTCATCTGGTTGCCAGCCATGTTGAAGCTGATCAAGATGTTGGCGCAACTCATCAGGAGAGACGTACTCTGAGAGTAGTGAATCTGCTCGATTTTTGAGACCAAACGTTACTTCGATATCTGGGTGTTTCTGGAATTCAAGCTGCCCCATAGTTGCTTTGTAATAATCAAGACCTTGGGAAAGATGTCGTTCACTCATCTTAGCAGCCTCCTTCGATCATTGCTTTTGCTTCTTGAGCTGAGATGGCGATTAGCTTGGCATCACGCATGGCGTCCATAGCACGATGTTCATCGTCTGGTTGTAAACCAACGGCACGAATTGCATCTCGTAGCAGGTACATAGCAACTCGTTCGTCAGCATCGAAGCGAGCGGCGATATCGAGTGCTGTTGCTTGAACGCAATAATCGGTTGCGAGACCTCCAATGAAGATACGTACTTTTTCTTCAGGAGTCTTTGGGATAATGAGCTCTTCAAGTGTCTCGCCGTGATCTGATACACCTTCCCATCCAGAGTAGCCATCTGTTTGTCCCATTCCTTTTGATACGACAATATCCTCTTCCTTGATATCGAGCTCAGGGTAAAACTCTGCACCGTTTGTTTCGGCGACGCAGTGAACGGGCCAGGTGTCGAAGTGGGGTGTTGAGGCAGGGTGCCAGTCGCGGGTAAAGATGACCTCTCCGTCGGTATTTCGCACTGCTTCGGCAACTTCATTCAGAGGAGCTACTACTTGATCTCCTTCGGTGACTGCGAGGCTGCCAGTAATAAAGTCATTTTGTACGTCGACAGCAACAAGGACGTTTCGTGGTTGTTCAAATGTTTTCATAGTAGATCCCTTCATTTACTTAGTGTATATACTACACTTTCTATATCTCATGATATCGATTGCTTTGTGTATTGTCAACACTAACTTTTGAAAAATCTATAAATTGTGCCGGTCGTAGACCAGCATACGGGCTCGTTCATCGGCCAGGTTTTTGATGAGTGTTGAAGCTTCTGTGAGGCGTTTTGCTTGATCATGCGAGCTGAGGATAACGTAAGGGAGGCTGTACTGCTTGCATATGTTAATCCAATACTCGTCGCTGCCTTCTCGTTTGTCTCCACCGTAGCGTAGCGGGTCGATTTCGAAAGGGATATTGCTGCGTGTCACAATATAAAGATCTGATGCGAGACGAAGTGCATCATGTTTAAGCTCCTCGGGGCATATTCCGATTGTTGATTGCCAGTGAGGAAACTGCCAGTAGCCGACTGTTGAGAATAGATCGGTATCCTGGATGATATAGGGAGATGTACCAATATCACTTGCTTGCTCTTGAAGTGCTCGTTGACCTTGCCAAATTGCCGTCATAGAGCGAGGGGTAATCTCATTGACCGTCTCCTCAAGGTAGGGGCGTGCGTACTCAAAGAGCCAGGTAGCCTTTAGCGTGTGTGCAAGTTCACGCGAGAGAGTTGTTTTTCCGGTTGATTCGGCACCAAAAACAGTGATACGTAGACGTAGATGGTGCTGAAACTCGGGAATAATATCATCGAAGTGAAGAAACGGGTCTTGTCGTACAGGTGTTGCTTTTGCTGAGTTGATGATACGGTCGATATCATATGGAAAGAATTGGGTGTCGGTGATATCAGCGAGCGTTTTGCCATAACGTTCACTTGCTACGATGATGTCATTACTCGTAATGCCAAAGCTGGTCATCATTGTTCTCCACATGTCCCAGAATCCTGGCACTTGTGGGTCTTGTTCGATAGCCTTGTCATAATGAATGAGTGTAATTCGTTTGCCGAGGCCAATACGATTGATTGCAGCCTGAAGGCTCGTGACGCGCTCACGTGGAAACGGTTCGTGCGGCTGCGTGTTAATGATCGCAACAACGCCATCAACGGCAACTCTATTCGCGAACTGTAGCAGTTGCAAGTGACCAGTCGTTGGTGGCATCGCCGTTAGTAGTACGAATGCTTTCATGACGTAAACTCCTTTTCCAAATAATATATCCATACAGTGTACTTGCGAGGAAGAAGATGTATTGGAATGCCACAAGAGGTAAGCCGCTTGTTGTGTAGGTGTAAATCGCAAAAATGTTAACGAGAGCCCAGACACCCCAATTTTCTAGCTTTTTATTATCGAGGAGGAATTGCGCCAGAATGGTGCCGGCTAAAATGACACTATCTGTCCATGCCATAGCGCCTCCAAGTCGTTGACTGATGAATGCTGCGCTTGCATACCCTACTAAAGCGATGAGTATATACGGAGGAATCATTCTAAGTCGAACTCTTGTGACAGGACGTGTTTGGGTATCTTTGCGCCACCGAATCCAGCCATATATAAGTGTTGGCACAAGGTAGGCATTGAGAACGGCGCTTGCAAGTAGCCCACTTTGTAGAAACAACATGGCATAGGCAGCTGAGGAAATCGCACCAAT
>JASLCR010000026.1 GCA_030145955.1 Candidatus Saccharimonadales bacterium | reverse complement strand
TTGGCAAAGAAGAGCTTGAGGCTGCTGAACAAGTAGCGCTTGTAAAGCTTGCACGCGATATCAAAGTGCCTGGCTTCCGAAAAGGCAAAGTGCCTGCCAGCGTAGCTGCAAAGAGCGTTGATCCGAACCTGCTTGCGCAAGAGACTGCAGACAACGCACTGAGTCGTGCAGTTGCCGAAGCATTCATTTCTGAAAATATTCAGGCACTTGATCGACCAGAAGTTGAACTCAAGAAGTTTGTACCTGGTCAGGAAATGGAATTTACAGCAGAAGTAGATGTGGTACCACCGGTAAAGCTGGGGGACTACAAAAAACTTGGTGTGAAGGCAGAGAAGGTTGCTGTTGCAGCTAAAGAAGTTGATGAAGTAATTGAGCGCATGCGTGCCGGCATGGCCGAGCGCAAAGAAGTGAAGCGCGCGGCAAAGAATGGCGATGTGATTGTAATCGATTTTGTCGGCAAAAAAGATGGCGTAGCATTTGATGGTGGCAAAGCTGAAGACTACGATCTTGAACTTGGCTCAAACTCATTTATTCCAGGCTTTGAAGAAGGCCTTGTTGGCGCTAAAGCCGGCGACAAAAAAGATCTCAAGCTGAAATTTCCAGAAACCTATCACGTGGCCGAATTGGCTGGTGCAGATGTCGTATTTGAGACGACTGTGAAAAAAGTGCAGGAAAAAGTGCTTCCTGAACTGGATGATGAGTTTGCCAAGAAGGCTGGCGCTGGTACTGATGTACAGACCTTTAAGGATCTTAAGGAAGATATCAAGAAAGAACTCCTCGCCCAAAAAGAACGTGAAGCGATCGAAAAGCGCAAAGACGACCTCGTACAAGCGCTTGTCGATGTGAGTGAGCTTGAGGCTCCACAAGTACTGGTTGATGACCAAGTGCGAAGCATTGAGCAGGATATGCAGCAGAATCTAATGTACCGCAATATTACGCTCGACCAGTACATTTCTGCTCAAGGTTTCAAAGACCAGGACGACTGGAAGAAAAAAGAAGTTATTCCGGCTGCTGAGAAGCGCGTAAAGGCCGGACTGGTACTATCTGAACTTGCTAAGGTACTCAAGGTCGACGCGACTGACGAGGAAAAAGAGGCGCATCTCAACCGCTACCGTATGCAATACGCAAACAACCCTGAGATGGCAAAGCGTTTTGACGAGCCTGAAGTGCAGCGCGACATTTACAATCGCTTGCTCACTGAAAAGACAGTCGAAGAGCTTGTTGAGCTAAATTCAGTAAAGTAATGGAGGCGCAGCCAACGATTCCAGGGCTTGAGCAAGCTGGAATAGTTGCGCATCGGCAGCACGGAGAGTTGCTCGCGAGGCAATATCTCTGCTGCTTGCGAGATTGGAACGTGACGGGTTAGCGTCTGAAAGGAATATGCTTAATTCTTAAGCTTTTTATTGTGCACACATTACCCATATGCTTAAATAAGTTCAGTTAGTGAATTTTTAAGCAAGGAGTACATATGAATAAACGATATTACCAGCAAGGATCTGCACATGTAGTGGTTAGTATTTGTTTAGTTTTGGCACTTGTAACGGCGCTTGGGTGGGTTTTTTACCAGAATTTTATTTATAAGGATCCTGTTAAGACTGAGACCAGCTCCTCGACTACTGAAAAAAAGACAGATACTGCGAAAGTTGCGAAGAAAGAAGCGTGCTTAACGGTAGAGAGAATATGCTTTGATTACCCAGATAGCTGGAAGAGCGATATTACGACGGAGACTTCACCATTACTTAACGCACCTATCGATAAAGGTACTCTTAGCAGTCCTGATAAGTCTTTAAGTCTAGGTATTCATACTGGAATTACCAGTATAGGAGGTATGTGTGATCCTGATACTGAAGGTTCGATGCAGGTTGTAACATCAGAAAAATTGGGACTATCGGGATATAAAGCCGATGATTATCGAGACAGTGCATTGTATCTCGTAAAAGTTGTGTCAGCAAATCGTGAGCAAACTGGATTTACCCCGAGTATTTATCTTACAAATACAACAAAGCTGACAAAGCCAGGAAAAGTCGGTGCGTGCGATGGTATCGCCGCTCCGCTTTTCCCAGCGCGAAATATTAAGGATACTTTAATGAACTTCTCGACCAGCAGTGCCGGTGACCGTCAAGAGAAGCCGGAGCCTACGCTGGATGCTGCTAAGCAAAAACTCATGAGTGATACGTACACACAGGCATTTGATATTCTAAAGAGCGTCCGTTATAAGAATTAGTGAATTAGAAGAAGAACTTGCATAAATAATTAGCACTCGCATTGCACGAGTGCTAATTATTATGTATACTTGATGTATGACTAAGAGTTATCTTGTACCAAATGTGATTGTTAAAACAGCTGATGGTGAGCGAGGATACGATATTTACTCTCGCTTGCTCGAGGATCGTATTATCTTCCTTGGCGAGGATGTGAATGAGCATACGGCGAATGTGGTTGTGGCGCAGCTGCTTCACCTGGCAAATGAGGATCCGAATGCTGATATTTCTCTCTACATCAACAGCCCAGGTGGTAGCGTCTATGATGGACTGGCTATTTATGACACGATGCAGTTTATTAAGCCTGATGTTGCGACGTACGGTATCGGCCTACAGGCGAGTATGGGCGCGTTCCTTCTCTCTAGTGGCGCAAAAGGCAAGCGACACATGCTACCGAATGCTCGCGCAATGATTCACCAGCCATCAAGCGGTACGCAGGGTAAAATTACCGACCAAGAAATTACGCTTCGCGAAGGAATTTACCTTAAAAAGCGTCTGAATCAGATTCTCGCTGATAATACTGGACAGAAACTTGCAAAGATTGAGCAAGATGTTGACCGCGATTTCTGGATGAGTGCTGAAGAATCGAAAAAGTATGGCCTTATCGACAAAGTTGTCAAAAAGATCTAAAACCACTTGACGAAATACGCCCGATCGGTCACAATAGAATTTAATGAAGATTGAGTAAGGTCGGGCTACTGTACACGCACGCTTCCAGGCGGGCGTTTTTGCGTGTAAAGCCTCATCTTAGAACGAATTTTCGGCGCCGTTTCTCTCAAGGAGTCACTCCGACCAGACTCCAGCAGAGGTCAATCAATACATAATTAAATGCGAGGAGATGTACGTGGCTAGTACAAAGCAACAGGCAACCAAGCGTGTTTTCTTTACAAAAGATGACACAGCATTGCCGCTACCAAACCTAATCGCTCACCAGCAGGACTCATGGCGTGAGTTTGTTCAGAGTGGTTTGAGCGAAATTTTTGCAGAACTAAACCCAATCGAAGACTATACTGGTCAGAAGTTAGAGCTTCGTTTTGGCAAGTATGAGTTCCAGGATCCAAAGAATTCTGAAATGTTTGCAAAAGAAAACAACATTACCTTTGATGCACCGCTCCATGCAATGGTTGAGCTGACAAACAAAGTTACTGGTGAAGTGAAAGAGCAGGAGATCTACCTTGGTGACTATCCATGGATGACCAATCGCGGTACATTTATCATCAATGGTACTGAGCGTGTGGTTGTTTCACAGCTTATCCGAAGCTCGGGTGTATTCTTTACAGCAGACAACGTCGCTGGCCGCAACCTTTACGGTGCAAAGCTTATCCCAGGCCGTGGTGCATGGCTCGAGTTTGAGACAGCGGCTAACGGCGCAATGTATGTAAAGATCGACCGTCGTCGCAAGCTTCCGGTTACGACCCTTCTTCGTGCACTTGGCCACTCAAAGACATCTGAGATTAAGAGCCTCTTTGAAAAGATTGACACTGGTGAAGTAAAATACATCGAAGCAACTCTTGAAAAAGATGCCGCAAAGGGTTCAAACGAAGCGTTGATCGAAGTGTATCGCCGACTTCGTCCAGGTGATCTTGCAACCGTTGATAACGCGCGCCAGATGATTGAGCGCATGTTCTTTGACTTCAAGCGCTTTGACTACAGCCGTGTTGGTCGTTACAAGATCAATCAGCGCCTTGGTCTTGATGTCGCAAATACTGCCGAGAATCGTGTCTTCCAGATGAGTGACCTTGTGGCAATCATCTCTGAGATCATCCGTCTCAACAACTCGCAAGAGCCTGCAGATGATATCGATGCACTCTCAAACCGCCGTATCAAGCTTGTCGGAGAGCTTGTCGCCCGCCAATT
>JASLCR010000089.1 GCA_030145955.1 Candidatus Saccharimonadales bacterium | reverse complement strand
GATTTGACGACTGCATTGGTGCATTACTACCTCGAGAGAATGGTTTATTTACCTCACCCGAATCTATCCGCATAGTTTACGGGCAAAAAGCAAATCGAATTAATGAATACATTGAAGCAAAAGACTTTACCCTCACTGATAGTCTCGCAATTGGTGACAGTGGAGGAGATATCGATATGTTACGCCTCGCTGACCGCGCCGTAGCATTCAATCCATCCCAAGAACTTCTCGATATTGCCACTGAAGAAGGCTGGGATATTGTCATAGAACGTAAAAATATCGCATATACACTCAAGAAGGAGAACGATGGATCTTTCGTACTGGCAAAAGCAGACCGATTCTAAGCCGCTTTTTCCCGAAGTAGAGTGGAATAAGCCTGAACGCCTTGATCAAGCGGGCAAGCTACTTATTGTCGGTGGCAACAAACTCGGCTTTGCAGCAGTAGGCGATAGTTATGAAACCGCAAAAAACACCGGAGTAGGGCAGGTACGAGTACTGCTGCCAGACTGCCTTCGATCTACCATTCCAAAGATACTCACCGATGTTATTTTTGCTGCCTGTAACCAATCGGGAAGTCTCAGCCAAGAGGCGCTACCCGAACTTCTCGCCTCGGCTGCCTGGGCCGACGGCATACTGCTTGTTGGCGATGCTGGCCGCAACTCTGAAACCGCAGTTCTGTACGAACATTTTCTCGAAAAATACAGCGGTCCACTTACTATCACCCGTGACGCTATCGACCTCATTAAAAACAACCCCCGTCTACTTGTAGAACGCCCCGACACCACTATTATCGCCAGTTTTGCCCAAGTCCAAAAGCTTCTGCAGGGTGTATATTATCCAAAGATTCTTACCTTTAGCATGCAACTGCTCCAACTTGTCGAAGCGCTCCATAAATTCACCCTCACATATCCATGTACTATTGTGACACTCCATAAAGATACAATCATTATCGCATCTGACGGCAAGGTCGTCACCCAAGAGTGGGGCAATGCTATGGCGATCTGGCGCGGAACAGTGGCTGCTCGCGCCGCTGCGTATTGGCTCTGGAATCCTACTCAATCTCTGGAAGCATCAGCAGCTAGTATTGCAAAATAGTTACTTAGGTTGTATAGTAATCCTATGTCCGACTTAGACGAACGATCTTTTATTGGGCTCCCATCGGGCAGCTATCAGCTTGAAGGAGCCGCCATCCGCAATCGCAAGACCGGTAGACGTGTTGTTCGTGCCGAAAACCGTAACGGTACAGCGAAGAAAGACCGCTACTATATGCGAGTTCGCGATAACAACCTAGCTTACTTTATGTACGATAAAACGCTTGGCGCACTTGATGATAAAACACTCGATGCCATTGCGTGGGCAAATATTGACCTTGCTGAAAATATTTCCCCAGAGGATCCAGGGGCAGCCGAACTTTATGCCGAATACTACGAACTAGCTGCATCAGCGTTTACTGAAGCGGCTATGGTACAGACTTTCGCAGCAACAGACATGATCAAGGAAGTAGATGATCGACTCGAGCTTATTGATGTTGCTGATAACTGTCTTGAGCGAGCCATTGCAGGGCTGCCAACCGAACAGACCACAACCAAGCATCGTCTACAAATAAAATTACTGTTTAGTCGGGTGCACCGCGATATTGTCTGCGGTGAAATTGTCGAAGATACAGTAGAGGACCTCAAAAAGGCACTTTACGAAGAACTTATGAATACGTTTTATGATACCGATGAAATTCATGCACGAGGCCTTGCGGGCGAACTTCGCGCCTATTGGCACTATTGGTCAGAGTTCTGGGAAACCGGCCTTGCTGCCATACCGGCAACCGTACGAGGAGACAGCGGATTCTATAACCGTCACGATACTCATGACTTCGATATACTCTCGCAGCGCGATGATGGTAACTGGCATGTTGAGACACCAAGAGAGATCAAGCGACGACGAATTACCCAGTGGATGCTTAGCCGCTACACGGGATCCGACCTCGTATACGTCAACCCACTGTACAACTCACAGCGTGGGGTTAGGACAATTCAAAAAGCCAAGACTCGCTAGATACATACACAGATACTTTATGCGAGCGATAGCGTCGTTCCGGGAGAAATTATCATCTCCCGGAACGACGCTCGTTTTAATTGTAATGACATGTCCAAGGTCCAGATGGTGTGGGAGAGGGGTTGGGTGAGGCAGGGGTCTGTCTCTGTTGGGTATCACAATCCACACCATCTGCAACGAAAATAGGGCAACTACTTAAAGCTGCATCCCTGTTGGCACATATGCCTGACAAAAACGGTACTCTTTTTGGAGCAAATTCAGACAGAAAGATTACGAATCTGCCTATAGCCATGCACCAAGCGGCAGGATTTATCAGCCGTATATATACTTCCATAGCCGTAAGACATCTCACTTGGCTTCTCCAATAATTTTATTACTTTTGTTGCATTCATACATTGAATGCATATAATTTCATTCTATCATAGACGTCTTCACATGCAATACCAATAGCGAAAATTACGAAACAGATCTGACAATACTATAGTACATTCCGTTTATCTATGCAGTGACATTATTTATGCAGTAAAAGAAATAACTATGCTATAGTTGAAGTATGCGAAAAAGCACAAGAGGATTCACTCTAGTTGAGCTTTTGATCGTTTGCGCAGTCATCCTAATTCTGGTTGCAATAGCGATTACTCTCTATACCCAGCAGCAAAAACAAACCCGAGACTCCAAGCGCAAGGCAGATATCATCCTTATACGAGAAGCTCTTGAAAAGTACTATGAAGATAATGGTGAGTACCCAGATATGTACCACCCCCAGATGAAAAACAGCGACCCGTATAGCCAAACTGCTGTTAATAATCTGCAGACCTTGTTCCCTGGAATAAAAAAGGAAACTCTTGTTGCACCCAATGCCACGAGAGGAACCCTCACATCGCTGCGCACCAATAACGCAATCACCGATACATCCACTTACGGATATTTTACAGTTGTACAGACAAGCGGCATAGACTGTACATTCAGAACGACGAATGCAGCAGTTACTGAGAATAATTTTAGTGGCTACTATATTCTTATGTACCGCGAAGAAACATCCGGACTTGTGCGCTTCTATCGCAGTCAGCGCGGCGGTCTGCGCGTAGACCCATCAAGCAACCCTACACCGCCGCAAACCTGCGAATTTTCCAACTAAATAGATACTCAGCCTTAAATTGGCCACTGTGCATTTTGATCTAAGGGAATAAATTAATGCATCTTGTAAATTAAATGTGTAATGATATACTTGGTGTATTATGCAGAAACCAACGGGACTTATGGAACGAAAAAAGAAGCAAACGCGTGATGCGTTTTTGAAAAGCGCCTATTATTTCTTCAAGAAAAAAGGCTATGACGACACATCAATCGAGGAAATTACCGAACGAGCCAATTTTGCGCCAAGAACATTTTTCCTTCACTTTAGCTCAAAGGAAGACCTAGTTTTCCCTTATATCGAAGAGCTTATGCAGTCGCTTCAGGCGGCATTTGCTGAGCGCGGCAACACTGTAGCACTTAAGACATTCAAAGAGTGGGAGCTTACAACAGCTGTCGAAATAAAGATGGGTAGTAACCCTGAATATGAAACAATTCGCCGCAAACTAATCTCAACAAATCGCCAACTGCAAGCGCGCCTTGGCAGCATGCTTAAAGATATTGAAGCAGTGCTCGCCACTGAGCTGGCAAAAGAACGAGGCCTAAAGACCCCTGATCTGACAGCACGTGTTGTCGCAGCCGCTGTTATGGCAATCTTCATCGAACTATACGAGCAAGGTATCGAAGATCTTCCACCAAAAAAGATCGCACAAGCTGTTAGTGATGTAACTGAGCAGCTTAAGAATATTCTTTAAAGCACCCCCTTACACGATAAAAAAGTTGGTATACTTACCGACTTTTTTGACATAGCATATCAAACTGCAGTATAATGCAATCACTGTATTAATAATATTCATGCAAATGACACAATCCATATTCGACAGTCAGATGTTTTGCTTCAGCAAATCGCTAGTAGACCCCGAAACCCGCAAAGTAGGGCCATGGGATTAAGGGACCGCAAAAAACAGCAAACAAGAATGGCTCTTCTACAAAGCGCCTGCGCGCTATTTGAAGAGAAAGGATACTCGCAGGCCTCTATCGAAGAGATTACGACACGCGCCAACTTCTCACCACGAACATTTTTCCTCCACTTTTCGTCAAAAGAGGAACTCCTCTTTATTAATGCCGATCAGATCGAGCTTGAACTAATAAACATATTTAATACCCGTGAAAGTCTTCCGGCATTGAAAGCATTTCGCAAATGGCAGCTTGAGGTAGTTATACCAGAGCTTTCAAAGAATCCCAGGTACGAGAGAATACGTCGAGGTATCATCATGAAAAACCCAACGCTACAAGCACGAGTAGACATGTACATTACCAACGCTAAGAACCTCCTCGCACAAGAACTTGCGAAAGACAAAGGCCATAAGAAGATTGACTTGCAATCCCGCATTGAAGCAGAGCTACTAATGGCCGTATTTAGTGCACTATATGATCACGGCGCCGAGCGCCTCACCTCACCAGACAAAGCCATTGAAGCAATCGACCAAGGCATCAATTTTATCGCGGAAAACCTCAATATACAGGAAGTTCTCTCGGAACCAAAGTACTCGTAAGATAAGATACAGAATGCGTACTTAAAGCTTCTAATGCATGTAGGTATCTTCACTTATTGATAAAGGGTTTGTACTAGCAACAACGTACTTAGAGGAGCCAAGCTTGTTACCACTTGCATCATATAAGTCCACTGTGCACACGTTTTGTCCTATGCTGGGGCCTACTAAATCATGCTGCACATCATCAACATCTACCCAGGTAGCAATGTTATATTTTGGACTGTACACGATAAGACAATATCCTGCAGCAGGATTACTGCTAGCTTTATGAGGAGTACTTGTATACTTATATTGATTATCTCCACTAACTCTAAAACCCTGGCCATCATTCAGCGACGACAAATCAGAAGGATACTCATTTGTTTGCCCCAGCTCTTTTTTGAGCTCAAGTTGTTGAGTACCTTCCTCGATATCATTATTCAAGCTCGCCTTAGTTGCTCGTGATTGCACACCCCTATAGGATACGACCGCTATTGAAGCAAGGATAGCTATAACAACAATCACAATTACGAGTTCTACGATGGTAAAGCCGCTGTGTTTTCTATATTTTTTCATACCGAGTCTTGTTTGCATGTACTATATTACTGCTGCGAATGCATTAATTACATTATAGTATCCTATACTTTAGAATGTCAAAGCTTTTACGCAAACAAAAAGAGCGCATATGCGCTCTTTAAGAGTTTTCAATGGTACCGCGAGCCGGAATCGAACCGGCACGTCCGTAAGGACACAAAATTTTGAGTCTTGCGTGTCT
>JASLCR010000086.1 GCA_030145955.1 Candidatus Saccharimonadales bacterium | reverse complement strand
ACACGTGCCAGGCTGAATTTTTCTACCAGCTCATCCATACTAAATACTTCCTGTTCGGTGCCGTCTTTCCACCCCATGGTAGCAATGAAGCTATCGAGAGATTCAGGCAGATAGCCATCGCGGATATAGTCGAGTACATCTTTGGCACCGTCGCGCTTGCCGAGTTTTTTATTGCCCTGCTCGTTCATGATATGTGGCATGTGCGCAAAAATCGGCCGCTCGATATCGAGTGCTTCGTAAAGCGCCAGGAAGTTTGGCATAGAAGATATAAATTCCTGACCGCGAATAACATGTGTGATATGCATTTCGGCATCGTCAATAATATGCGCGAAATTATAGGTCGGATACCCATCGCTCTTTATGAGAATAAGGTCATCCACTACCTCGGGGCTTGTGGTAATATCGCCCATTACTTCGTCGTGATACGTATAGCTCTTTGGCTCGCTCTTGAAACGTAGCGGCTGAGTACCGTCCCATACCGGTGGATTTTCTGGCCGGTGGTCCCGGTAGCGGAACGCACGCTTTTCAGCCTGAGCTTGTTCACGGAAGGCTTGAATCTCCTCTGGAGTATATGGGTCAGCATATGCTCTTCCCTGATCGATAAGTTTCTGTGCCCATTCTTTATAATGTGCAAGACGATCAGATTGTTTATATGGGCCATACGGGCCGCCAATGTCCGGACCTTCGTCGTACTGAAGACCGAGTGACTTGAGGCTGGCAATCAGGTGCTCGGCACTGCCCTCTACTTCGCGGGCTTTGTCGGTGTCTTCTAGGCGTAGCACGAATTGGCCGCCCGCTTGCCTTGCTACGAGAAATGCAAAAAGTGCGGTACGAATACCGCCCACATGCAGATAGCCAGTAGGACTTGGCGCAAAACGAGTACGAACTTGAGTCATTGTGCTCTATTATAACAGATTACATACTGGTCGCGATGCGACGAATTTGGTCTGGTGAAAGTGGTGCATCACCCTCGATAGTATGAAGAATGCCACCGTTTACCCATGCGGCGTTATTGCCGTAAGCGTATATAGTTAAGCCTCCATCACTCAATGTCTGGTAGTCGCCGCGCGATTGATCTTCAACATAGTTTTCAAGTAGTGCCGATGAATCCCAGCTACTTTTTGTTTGATTAACGGCGAATTTTTGCGGTCCAACATTTGCTGCGAACTTCATAGTTACTTGCCCATTTGTGTAGGCCACTGGTCCATTCAGGCTATAGCCAGATGGTTGGTATGACGGATAGGTTGCGGCAATCCCTGCCTGTGCTGCTGCAACACGCACAGAGATAGTTGGTAGGTTGAGATATGTTAGATAGCCGCCGAGAAGTGCGACAGCGAGCGTGGCGCTTGAAATACTAACAAGGCGAGGGTGTCGCTTGGTAAATGAGCGTTTCTCTTTTTTGACTGACTTAGCATTTTGCAAAGCCTTTTCAATAGATTGCCGTTTAATCTGCTCGGCAGGTTTTGGCTGTGGAGTGGCAGCCTGTGAGGCAATTGGCTGTTTTTTGGCTGCTTTTTGTGCTTCTACTTTCGCCTGAATCGGGTGACGTGTTGGTGCAATATCATTTAAGGTAGGTGCTTTCTTTGCGGCTGGACGAGGAGTGATGTCGGAGGTAGAGAATTTACTTATCATAGGACTACGCTTGACTTCTGCTTTTACTGGAGCATGCTGGCGTGCCTTTTTATGAGGTGAAGTAACGTGTGAACGAGTAAGAGTTTGCGAGCGGCTCTGTTTCTTGTGTGATACGTGAGCTTGCTGCGTGGCACTACGTGCTTGATCTTGCAATACTTCTTCGGTCAGGCGCATGCCGGTATGTGCGTCATATGCTGCGCCGTTTATCATAATTACCTTCTGTTTGTTCATTCCTCTTCCCTCCGGAATCTTTGTCTACTGTCTATAATAATCATTAGCACAACAATTTGGCAAGTATTTTATACACAGATACCCGCTCGGTTGCTATACTAGTGGTATGCAAACACAGGCTGAAAAGCGTCAAGCATTGATTTGGCGAATTGTACGTTACGGAATTATGATACTTGCGGTTATTGTACTGACGACCTTCCTACTCTTTCTTATGCTTGGCTACCGCTTTAATCGCAATAATGGAACTATCCAGCAAGGTGGGCTTGTGCAGTTTATTTCTCAGCCTACCGGGGCGAAAGTTACCGTAGGTACAGCACAGCTTGCCAATGCCACACGTAGCAAGATCACGCTTTATCCTGGTGAATACCTTGTAAAGATGGAACGTACTGGGTACGATCTTTGGCAGAAAAATATTACGGTACGCGCTGGCACGGTACTTTGGCTCGATTCTGCGCGGCTTGTGCCAACAAATCGCTCAACGCAATCGGTAAAATCTTTTGCTACCCTGTCTGATACGGCTGTCCGGGTCACGGGCGATTCTATGGCTTTGCTTTTAGATAACACAAAACCGGCAATTACTCTTGTGCCGCTCACGGACGGTACGGAGGTAAAAGATAAACAAGTAATCGTGCCCGCAAATATAGTGACTACTGGTAAGAGTGGCACGAAACATCTTTACACTTTCGTCGAGTGGAGTCGTGATGATAAGCATTTGATTATGGAGCATACCTATGGTGCTGAGCGGGAGTTCCTGGTTGTCGATACTGATGCTCCTGAGAAGACGACGGTACTTCGCGCTGTTGGCAAAGCAGTGCCAGTAGAGACAACATTTGATCCGCGCTCTGCGACTGATACAGTGGTTCGCTATAGTGATGGCACGGTACGGCTCGCGAGCGGAGACAAATTATCCGAGCCTATTTTAACTAATGTTGCATCAATGACCATGGCGAAAGGCACGACGATTCTTTATACTACACTCCCAAGCCAAGGTACGGTGAAAACAGGATATCTAACGCTTGGTAAGCAGGAGCCAAAAGAGCTGGCATCATATATTACGCAGTCGCGTGTTGAGCTTGCTCTCGGGGACTATTATTATGACGATTATCTTGCGACAACAGTTGGCGATACGGCAACAATTGAAAAAATACCCGAGCTTCCAAGTAGTGATAGCGATGCAACTATCAAAAAGTCAACAATTGCACAGTTTAAGCTTGAAGATACACCGCTTGAAATATCAGTTCGCAACAAAGGCCGTCTGCTGGCATTTGCGGGCAAGACGCAAATGGTTACGTATGACATTGAGCTTGGTACGAGAGCACAGGCGGTCATTCAGGGTGATCGCCCGTTGACGGCAGCTCCTGAGTGGCTTGATAACCAGCACTTTTGGAGTGACGCAAACGGTAGCCTGCATCAGTACGAATATGATGGCACTAATCAAGCGGATATTGTGAAAGTCGCGGCTGGCTTCTCTGCCGCGTACACTCAAAGCGGCAAGTATCTTTATAGCATTGCAAAGACTGCAGATGGCTATGTGCTTCAACGCACCACAATGATACTCAACTAGCCGCCAAAGAGTCGTTCGAAGATCGTTGGAGATTTACCGGTGAGCTCTGTGGCTGCTGCGTCTGGCACACTTGTGTTCGTGTCGGCTTTCTTGGCGCTGGCAGGGTCCGGGCTGATCTGCTCAGCAAATACGAGTAGTCGGTTGTTCGCTGTGCCAAGTGGAGTACAGGTGATAAGAGTTGCCATTGGCTTTGAAGCACCTACATTTAGTGCTGATACGCCGTTTGGCGCGACTTCCTTAATTTCAGTGACACTGTAGGTATAGCGGGTGCCACCGTAGTTTAGGTAGAATACATCACCTTTCTTGGCTTTGAGCAATGGCGCAAAGACAAACTTGGCTGCGCCGCTATCAGTTACGTCATTACTTGAGTGCCCGGCAATACCAAAATTACCAAGCTCGCCTGGTCGGGCACTAAAGCCTTGGGCGCCAAAGTATGCGACACCCTTGCGCATTGCTGCCATCTGCTTGTCATCGGTCTCTTTTGCTGTCCTGCCCATGGTGTTTTCGTACGCTACGGGTACATCAATATTAAACCTAGGGAAGATGAGCCGCGGCTCGGGGCCAACTGCCAGTGAAGCGTTTGGATCGGTAATAATATTTTGCGGATCCATGTTGCCCGGGCTTACGTAGGCTTGGGCATATGAAAATAGCACGGAATTATACTGAAGGAATGCAAATACGAGCAGCACGCACAATGCGCTAACTACTGGTATGAAATGGCGACTTTTTCGAACTTTTTTGGCAGATTCTTGTACTTTTTCCAGAAGTTCTGAACGTAGGTCGTTGAGTGCGTCTTTTTCAGATATGCCGGCATCTTCAGTTTGAGCGAATCCCGGCTGGATATTCTGAGACTCTGCGGCTTGCTGCTGAAGTGCCTGACTGGTGGCGTGAACAGCATTGACATAATACCGTTCGTAATATTTCTGGTAATAGTCTTGCCAAGACGAGTGATACTGTTCCCACTGCTTTTGGTCGACAGAATGCGATGCTCGGTGTGTCTTATAGTAAGAATTGGATGTTTCGGGCGACGCGGCGGCTGGTGAGGCTTCAGCTGGATGTAGGGTGGCTACTTCACCGTGCTGCTCCCCGACGGCCTGCTGCTCATAGATTCGGTTAATCTGCTCGCGAGTCATCTGAGCTACTGCGGCTTGCTGTCGAGAGTTGTCTCGAGATGGTGGCGTAATTCCGCCACGGTTGAAAGCATCGGATTGTTGATCTGGATCGTTCGGTTGCATTATCTATAGATTCCCACTTACATCTATTGTACAATATGAAAAGTGTTTTCATATAGTTAACCTGCCTGCCGCGGTGGTGGAATTGGTAGACACGCAAGACTCAAAATTTTGTGTCCTTACGGACGTGCCGGTT
>JASLCR010000077.1 GCA_030145955.1 Candidatus Saccharimonadales bacterium | reverse complement strand
CAAGAAGCACGAAGACTGGATCGTACCAGGCCTTGAGCGTTATCAGAAACGCCTGAGAAAGCCGTTTGACGTGGAGTGGGTACTTTTGCCACATGCACGCTCGGAAGGTCAGGAGGCACGCGAGGAGGAATCACAGGCTATACTTTCGCGTCTAGATAGCTCTAGCTACGTGGTATTGCTCGATGAAACAGGAATAAACATTGACTCCCCTGCCCTTTCTGAAAAGTTTGAAGCGGTGTTTAATAGTTCCAAGCAGGTTACTGTGGTGATTGGTGGGGCGTACGGAGTAAATGATGCTCTATTAAACCGTGCTGACTTTGTCTGGTCACTCTCGAAACTCGTGTTTCCTCATCAGCTTGTGCGGCTCATATTGGCTGAACAACTCTACCGTGCGCAAGAGATTTCTCGAGGTGGCGGGTACCATCACTCGTAAGTTTCAACGCTATTCACAACGAAACATTCTTGACATAACATAAAACTTATGCTAGTATTAAATCATACCCTAACAACATAAAAAGAAATAGAGTATGAAACAAAAACAATCCATGACAAGATATTTATCGTTTGCCGTGGTGATCATGACGTTCGTTGGTATCGCCTTGCACGACACAAAACTCGACACAATGACGAGGTTTGCCCTAGCGCTGCCAGCAGTGATAGCTGCTTATGAAGGAGCTCAGTTACTTCATGCACTTGGTGGTGATTCACATACCCATGTTGAACGTGTATCAGGAAAAGACCTTGCCGCAAAAAATACTTCTCTTATGCCTCGTATTCAGGGAAAGCGTGACGAGGCGAAAAAGTATCGCCAGAACAACGGTGAGCCAAAAGGTCGCGGTGCCTTTGACGAATATTATCTGCCGCTTGCCGCTTAAGAGCCAATAACTTGAAGTTCGGCTTGCAGTCGTGCCACAAGAGCCTCTGCCTCTCGAAGATCTGACTTAGTCTGGTCAACGAGATGTGCGGGGGCTTTTTCAACATATGACGGTGTATCAAGTCGTGCGGCGAGTCGCTTAACGGTTGCATGCGCTTCTGCGAGGCGTACTTCAAGGTTGGATTCGTGCTCTTCAAGTGTTTTTGCATCGATATCGAGCCATGCTTCCCTGCCAGAATTTGCGAGTCGGAGCCCGCGCGGTTGATCTGTCTCGGCAACGTCATGTAGCTGAGCCATGCGTTTAATAAGTGCTGCGTTGTCGGCAACTAGGCTGTCGCTACCGTAAAGCAGCGTGTGCTTCCCTTTTCCTGGAAGTTCATTCTGAACAAAGCGCGCTTCAGTAATTAGCTGCTGCAAGCGTTCAAACTCAGCGGCGGCAATTTCGTCGTAGGCAAGAGCCTCGGGCCAACGAGCTTTAATAAGAAGGTCGCCATACCATGGAAGTGTTTGCCAGATGGTTTCGGTAACAAATGGTGCAAATGGATGCGTAATACGGAGCGTGGTGTCGAGCACCCAAACCAAAAGGTCATTATTTGGCTGGTCTTTACTTGCTTCGATATACCAGTCGGCAACGTTACTCCAAAGACTGTGATAGATTGCTTCAGATGCTTCGGCAAATCGGTAATTTTCAAGCAGTTCGGCTACCTTTTGAGTGGTAGCGGTAAGCTCTCGTACGATCCAATGGTCGGCAAGCGAGTCGGCGGTTGGCGCCATAGGCTTGTAGTTCTCGCCGAGTTTACCCTCGATGAAACGAGCGACATTCCAGAGCTTGTTGCAGAAGTTACGACCGGCAACGAGTGAGCCTTCTGAGAATGCTTGGTGCTGCGCAGGTGAACGATTGGCGATAATGCCCAGTCGAAGTGCATCTGAGCCGTACTGCGCTACTTTGTCCATCGGGTTGATAACATTTCCCTTTGACTTGCTCATCTTTTGGTTGTGCTCGTCGTTGACCATACCGTGAAGGTAGACGTCTTTGAATGGTACTTGGTCGGTGCGGTAAAGGCCAAGCATGATCATACGGGCAACCCAACGGTCGAGAAGGTCAGTACCTGTTTCCATGACTGCGCCAGGATAGAACCGGCTGAGCTCACTGGTGGCATCGAGCGCGTCGGTAGTGACAAATGGCCACTGACCGCTAGAAAACCAGGTATCGAAGGTGTCCTCTTCCCTTTGATAGGTCTTGCCATCGACAGCGATGGTTTCTTGGTCTACCTGAGTATTAAATATCCAGTCGTTATCATCTTGTACATTCTGAAACGCTGGGATTGGGATACCCCATGGGATTTGTCGGCTAAGATTCCAGTCGCGCAGACCATCAAGGTATTGTATGAGTACTCGCTTGCGTGATGCTGGATAGAAAGTGATCTCATCTGCCTGAAGCGCTTCTTTGGCACGTTCGGCAAGCGGTTTCATCTTCAAGAACCACTGATCTTTGAGCATAGGCTCAATGACAGTGTCGCATTTGTAGCAGTGGCCGACGGCATGTTCGATTGTTTGCTCACCTCTGAGTAGCTCGCTCGCTTGCAAGGCGCCAAGCACTCGTTTGCGCGCATCTTCAATGGTGAGACCAGCAAACTGGCTTGGAACATTTTTCATTGTGCCGTCAAAATCAATTACCTGTATATGTGGGAGATCATGGCGCTGCCCTATTTCGTAATCGTTTGGATCATGCGCAGGGGTAACCTTGAGCGCTCCAGTGCCAAAGGTAGAGTCAACGTATTCGTCAGCAATAATCGGTATTTCCCTTTCGCTGAGCGGTAGTAACACCGTGCTACCAATCAGGTGCTTGTAGCGCTCATCTTCTGGATTAACGGCTACTGCGACATCACCAAATAGTGTTTCCGGACGGCTGGTGGCAACCACGATCTCATCAATTTTATCGAGTGTTGGATACGCAATCTTCCATAACTTCCCTTTTTCATTTTTGTGAACTACCTCAATATCGGCAAAGCTTGTGCGGTGCTTTGTGCAGTAATTAACAATACGTTCACCTCGGTAAACAAGATCATCCTCCCAGAGTTTCTTGAAGGTATCATAGACAGTTTTGATTACCTTTTCATCAAGCGTGTAAACAGAATGTTCCCAATCTGCACTCACACCGAGAGCGCGGAGCTGTAGCTCCATGTCACCACGGCGTGCCTCTACAAAATTCCATATTTGGCTGTAGAGTTGTTCACGTGAAAAGTCGAAGCGGCTTTTTCCTTCTTTATCGAGCTCTTTTTCATATACAACCCATGTTTCGAAGCCGGCATGATCGGCTCCCGGAATAAAGACAGCATCCTTCCCTTTCATACGGTGAAAACGTACAAGAATGTCTTTGAGATTCATATCAAGGGCATGGCCAATATGTAGATTGCCGTTTGCGTTTGGCGGCGGCATGATGACGCCGTATGGCTCACCTTCTCCGGTTGGACCGAAGGCGCCCGAAGTTTCCCATTGGGCATAGATGGTTGGTTCGTATTGATCGGGGGTGTATGCCTTTGCTAGGTTCATGCGTATCTCTGGGTATTTTTCACGTGAAAAACGATAATATTGTGCGATGTTTTCATGTGAAAACATTGTCTCTCACGTCACTTTCTTCAGATATAGTATAGCATATTTTGCCGTATAGCTCCGTTCGTGAGATGAGGACAGGCTGCCGTATTCAGACATGGTCTTATTGCGTACTTCCTTGCGCTATAATAAGGGGAATGATACAGAAAATAACAGATCAGCAAGCGTGGGACATACGAGTGCGAGAGAATGGTGGGCATCCTTTGCAGCTTTGGGGTTGGGGGGAAGTAAAAGCACAGCACGGCTGGCGCGCGGTACGGTATGAGCTTGCTGAATCTCCATGGGCTGGCGCGCAGGTGTTACTTCGTACGTTGCCAAAGGGCATTGGTACGTTTGCCTATGTTCCACGCGGGCCAGTGGGGCAGTGGAATCAAGCAATGCTTGATGAATTAGCTCAGCTAGTGAAGCGGCAACACAAGGCAATTGTACTGAGTATTGAGCCAGATACAGAAGAGAAGGTGCAGCTTAAGGGATGGAAGCGGACAAAAAATACTGTATTGCTCCCAAAAACACTTATTCTTGATCTGCACAAGACGGAAGAGATGCTACAAGAGGATATGGCGAAGAAAACGCGCCAGTATATTCGTAAGTCTGCGAAAGCTGGGGTGAATGTGCGCGAAGTAGCCTCGAAGCAGGAGCTTGCGCGCTGCCTTGCTATTTACAAAGAGACGGCAAAACGAGCGTCGTTTGAGCTGCACGACGACGACTATTATTACGATATTGCTCAGTCGCTTGGCGATAACTCCAGAGTATTTGCGGCTGAATACCAAGGGGATATTGTGGCATTTCTATGGCTGGCAGTGAGCGACGTGGTGGCATTTGAACTGTACGGAGGAGTGAATGATGTAGGCCAGGGGGTGCGGGCGAACTACTGCTTAAAGTGGCATGCGATTACAACATTGAAAGGGCAGGATGTGAGCCGCTACGACATGAACGGACTACTGAATGATGGAGTGAGTGGGTTTAAGAAAAGCTTTGCTTCACATGAGAATATACTCGCTGGAACGTTTGATAAACCGTTATCGCCGCTGTATGTAGCCTGGGCAAAGGGCCTACCGCTTGCAAAAAAGATTGTTAGGACGCTGAAGAAGCGCTAGGCGCCCACGCAGTGTGTCGCATCGAGAGCGATGGTACGGCATGTAAGGTATGGGGATCGACGGGTTCAACGACTTGGCTTTGGTAGTAGGCAAGGGTAGCGATCATTGCAGCATTATCGGTACAGAGGGAAATTGGTGCGTAGTTTATTTCAAGCGGCAAACGCTCAGATAATTGACGGCGAAGTTCTTGATTTGCGGCGACACCGCCTGCGATAACGACTGATGCGGGGTTATTCACGTGAAAAGCTGCCTCGGCGGCATCAACGAGCGTCTTAATGGCTGTGTACTGGAAACTAGCGGCAAAATCATTGCGCTGTGAGGCCGTGAGAAGCCCTGAGAGCTCGTGTGAGGGGAATTTAAAGTCTTTGCCCACTTCGTGCTGTACGGCTCTCAGAACGGCTGTTTTAAGGCCTGAGAAGCTAAAGTTGAATGGGCTATCGAGTTTTGCTTTTGGCAATTGATACTTTCGTGGATCGCCATGTTTTGCCGCTTCAGCAATCGAAGGGCCACCGGGATAGGGGAGTCCGAGAATCTTGGCTACTTTATCGAAAGCTTCGCCAACGGCATCGTCTTGGGTTTGGCCGAGCAGCTCATAGTCACCATGATCGCGGAAGAGAACAAGCTGTGAGTGTCCGCCGGAAACGATAAGAGCAAGCATCGGAAAAGTCGGCTGCTTGGGTGGCAGTGTGAGGCCGTCCAGCCCGCTAACCGTTTTACCTGCCTCCTGTGTCGGTCGCTGACGCTCCGACGGGGTCAAGTCGACAGATAAAAGGTTATCGGGCTGGCTTTTCTGCGAAGTGATAAAGTTTGCATATACGTGTGCCTCTACATGATGAATCGGGTAGAGTGGTTTGTTGTGAAGGAGGGCGAGAGTGCGGG
>JASLCR010000092.1 GCA_030145955.1 Candidatus Saccharimonadales bacterium | reverse complement strand
CTGTTGAAGACTTTAAAGAAGCGGCAAGCCAAACAATCATTGCGGCAAGCGGCGACTCTACTCGCCCAGTTCTCACTGGTGTATATATGCATACTTTTGAGGGTGGTTTATACTTTGCTGCTACGGACGGCTATCGTCTTGCAGAGAAGCGTATTACAGACGCCAGGAGTGACATTGCCGCTATCATACCGGTCTCAACTATTCAGGAGGTACTGCGACTTATTAATGATGACACTGAGCAGATTGAGATCCTACTTAATAATACCCAGGTAACCTTTATTGTCGGTGCGGCAGAAGTAACGAGCCGTCTTATTGATGGTAATTACCCAGACTATCGACAACTCATCCCTGCCGAGAATGTTACGTCGTGCGATATTCCTGTTAATGAACTGAAACGAGTCGTAAAACTTGCCTCCCTCTTTTCGAAAAGTACAAGTGGCGGTATACGCTTGTCGGCGGATAGTGAAAAAGGTGAGCTTTCTATTAATTCAATTGCCTCAGAGTTGGGCGAAAATACGTCTGTACTCACCGTCTCTATTAGTGGTGATACAGGCAGTATCACACTCAACTCACGATACCTAAATGATATTATCAACGTTATTCCAGACGATACAATACGCTTTGGATTTTCCACAAAGCTGGCGCCAAGCGTCATTACATCAGTGAAAGACAACACGGATTATAAGCATATTATTATGCCGATTAAGAGCTAATAAATTGTAAACTTTTTCTTGAATACGCTCTTTGATCCTTCGAACAACTCAATTAATATAGAGTTATCTTCTAGGTCTGAGGTAGCTTTTACTGTTTGCCGGCTACTACCATTAATCCCGTAATCAAAGCTGTAACTCGTTTTAAGTCCATTATTTTGAGGTGTTTTAATTGACCCGTCAATATAACTTACTTTTCCATATAAAATTTTCTTCCTATAAAGGGTATCGTTTGTAATAACATCTCGGATATACATTAAATCACCCGAAGGTATTCCGTAGTTCGTTAGAACATTAAAACCGACAAAATACGGCGCATTGCGGTTTGGTCCTCTGTCTGAGTCAACAGCTGTTTTATTGTAGGTCTGACCTGATAATTTATCCTGTTGCTTACCTGGTCCATCTGATGGATTGTTAACTACAGAAAATACCCACAACCAAAGCAGAAAACTTAGTAAAGGGATACTGATATAAAGTATGACTCGTTTTTGCTTATCACTCATTATTAGCCTCTTTGTCATAATATTGATTGATGTGATCTATAACATCATACGGAACTCCTATACCATTCGATATATTCACTTGTGGGAATAGTTCATCGGGCTTCAGGATAACTACAAGCTTGTCTTTGTCGCCATTAAGATCACCAACAAGTGCTATTGCCGACTGGGGTGTGGTGTCTGAGGATGTTTTATACTGAACGGAGGCAATATACCATACGTCATGGAGACGCTCTACTGAAGTAACAGATATATCCTGGAGTTTATCTTGATCATCGAGAGTATTATTCTCTTTCTCAAGCGCTTGTTTAATGGCGTTATTGTCTCGTTTTTGAGGGTTGAGAATGTTTTGAGTATTTGATTGGCGCAGTGTATCTGTGAGAAGATAAGCACAAAGTGGTGCAACCACAAAAGTTGCTACGGCGACTAATATTAAAATTCCCTTACGCATTATTCGTCATACCTCGATAAAGTTGTTTTAAAGTATGCATCATCAGCTTTGGTTGTCGTCCACCCAAGCTCGTTCGGATCAATCCATCCTAGGTAATGTAGCCCCCAGCCTCCTTTTTCTACGTAGTTTGCATCTCGAATTTTACCATCATTAAGTATTTTATTATCGCCAAGATAGATAGTTACGTGCCCTGCAGCCTGAGTGTCAGACCTATAGATAAGTATTGCACCTTTCTTTGGCGATCGATCAGCATGACCTTTACCATTTGATTTATTGTTATCCCACAAAGTGACTGCGTAATGTACCCCATAGCCAATATCCTTGCCTCTCCACGTGCGCGAGACAATTGACGCACACCATCCATCACCCTCTAATCTATCCCCAAACAATCTATCGGCGGCTGTTGAGTTGTAAAGCACCGAGTCCCAGCCCGCTACTTCTCCGCTATCAGTAAAGTTTCCGTCTCCAACTCCTAAATCGGTACTCGTGGAAGTATCCGCATTACATGCAGGGGCTATAATCTCACCCGATTCGTCGGTTGGTGCAGTGGCGCCAGATACACCCGTACCATCGGCGATTTTTCCTTGGTATTTTTGGTAATACGCTGCCGCTGCTCCTCCACGCACTTTGATAACCGTATCTGAAGTATCCCCGGATCGCTCATAACCAAACGCTGCCCCGGATGCTTTAAATTTCGGATTAATACTACCGCCCTCTCGTTCGATATTTGGCGTTAACCCATGAAATACGGCTGCAGCGGCAACAGGATCTGATGTATTGGCGTTTAGTTTTGCTAACATATCTTTGTATGCGCCATCATTCATCTCTTTCCACATAAAATCAAGCTGCATTCCAAGGTCGGTGATCGGCTTGTTTTTTGACTTTGCAAAATTAACCAAATTTTGCTGTCGTCCGCTACTTGTCCACTGTGCGAGACCAAACCCTTTAGTACCGTTTACAGGGTTGTAGTCATCTTTAGCTATTGCGCCACCCTGAATAACTGCTGGATTGAAATTTGACTCTTGGCGAATATTCCCCGCCATCCCGGCGGCGGATGCGAGACTAAATCCTTTGCCAGTAAAATACTCTAAAAACGCCTGTAGGTTGTCGCTGGTATCGATAGTGACCGACGATGTTGCTGCACCTGAATCGGCCCCCTGGCCACACACCGATGCCTCTGGGTTATAAAATAGGATGTCGTTGCTACTGTAAAAATCCTCATCAAAAGCTCTTGATATAGAAGTATTTGCGATCGCAAGACAAAAGCAGCAGAAGGTTAAGAAAAGGATACGGCTTGTGTTCTTTGCCAGGTGCATCAAATATTCCTCGCACATGGAGCGACAGCCTTTTTAGTAAGCGCGGCAAAGTCGGGTACTTGTCCCTTCTCGAATGCTAGGAAAACATCTTGCGGGCATACACCTTTGCCATTAAAGGACATATCTATATGTACGTGACCGCCGCTACACTTACCGAGACACCCAATAGTCATTATCTGGTCCCCTGCTTTATATGAGTTATTTCGATTTGTTCGCGGTCCGTGTGCATATGCTATTTCAAGAACACCACCCTGAATATTTGATTTTATCGCTAGTCCATGTGGGCCTCCTACGCTCGAATGAAGATCGGCTCGTGATACGGTACCTCCAAACATTGCATACACAGGGGTTCCGTCTGGCGGATCGCCAATATCGGATGCCAACCTATCTACGCCATTGGTCCATGAGCCAGAGCTAAAGGTATGCGGTCCAAGCCAGTCCTGTTTATCTTTGAGATAGAAGTTTTTATTAACCGGCCAAGCGAAGCTTCCGTCATTCTCGGCACTACCTCCAGGAATACCAACTGTTACAAAAGCTGGCGAGTGGTCGGTACCAAAAACGGCCTGATTTTTACGATGTGCCCAGCCGGATGCGGTCACTCCGGTAATCGGCGAAATATATATTTGGTCAAGAGGTATGTCATTTGCGCTTGAGGTTGGGCATGGTTTATT
>JASLCR010000021.1 GCA_030145955.1 Candidatus Saccharimonadales bacterium | reverse complement strand
CAGCAGATTGAATGGATCGCTGAATTTCTCTTTGATGTCGTCGGTCTCGATGCGAATAAGGTGTATGTTTCGTGCTATATCGGTAACGAGAAATACGGTATACCGCGAGATGAAGAGGCGATACGCCTTTGGACTAAAGTCTTCGAAGCGCGAGGTATTGAGGCAAAGGTTGTTGAACTTGGTACAGCTGAACGAGGCGATGAACTTGGTATGCAGGGTGGTAGGATTTTTCTCTATGCTGGCAAGGAAAACTGGTGGAGTCGTAATGGCGACGAAGAAAACACGCCGGTCGGTGATCCATGTGGTCCCGACAGTGAAATGTTCTATGATTTTGGTGAAGCTGCACATGACCCGAACTATGGTCAGCCGCATCCAGCAAGCGATTCTGGGCGTTTTATGGAAATTGGAAACAATGTCTTTATGGCATACCGTAAGGTTGCTGAAGGAAAGTTTGAAAAGCTGGAAAAACCAAATATCGACCACGGGTCTGGCTTGGAGCGTATTGCAGCGGCTGCGATTGATAGTCCGGATGTATTTCGTATTAGTTTGATGTGGCCGATTATTGAAAAGCTTGAACAGTTGAGCGGCAAAAAATACGAAGCGCATACCAATGCAATGCGTGTCATCGCCGACCACTTACGTGCAGCAACATTCCTGGCAGTTGATGGCTGCGTGCCAGCAAATAAAGAGCAGGGCTATGTAATGCGTCGCTTGCTTCGCCGAGCGATTCGGTTCGCCTTTGAGCTTGGCGTCGAGCAAAACTTCTTTGAACAGATTGTGCCAGTGATTGCCGATCTTTATGAAAATGATTTCCCGGAAGTTGCCGCTGGACGTGACGAAGTAATTGCAGTGCTTGTCAAAGAAGAAAAGGTATTCCGCCAGACACTCCGCAAAGGTCTCAAGCAGCTTGAGAAGTTTGCCGAAGAAGGACTGACTGGGGCAGAGTTATTTACTCTCTACGATACATATGGCTTCCCGGTAGAGCTTTCAACCGAAGAGGCATTCAAGCAAGATCTGAAGATTTCTGAAAATTGGCGAGAAGAATTTGATAGTAAGATGGCCGAGCAGCGCGCTCGCTCGCAAACAGCCGCAAAGGGCACGTTTAAAGGTGGCCTTGGTGGCCAGACATTGCAGCACAAAAAATACCACACCGCTACCCATCTAATGTACCAAGCACTACGTGATGTGCTGGGTGACCATGTGGTACAGCGCGGCTCAAATATCACTGAAGAGCGCCTGCGCTTTGACTTTTCCCACCCTGAAAAAGTAACCCGTGAGCAGCTTGACCAAGTTGAAGAGATTGTGAATCGCGAAATCGCCAAAGACCTGCAGGTTTCATTTGCTGAGTATCCGACCGAAGAGGCCACTGGTCCGCTCGGTGCTCTTGGTCAGTTTGGCGATCGTTATGGCGATACGGTAAAGGTCTACTCTATGAAAGATCAGCATTCACCTGCAGATGAGCGGCCATTTAGCTTTGAGATTTGTGGTGGCCCGCATGTTGATCATACATTGCAGCTTTTTGAAGATGGTAAAAAATTTAAAATTACCAAGGAAGAAGCGTCAAGCGCTGGCGTTCGGCGAATTAAAGCGGTACTTTGTTAGTTTACGCAGCTATGCTTGCGAGAATATCGGCACCCTGATGGAGACTAGCGGCTGGGGTATTCCGTGCCTGGTCTCTGGCAATATAAAAGTCAAGTTGACTATTCGGTAAGTCATTGCTGCTCATAATTACGCTTGCCTGAGTGGTGATCTCCTGACCTTCTCTTACTGGTCTTACTGAGACATCATACCAATAAGTCTTAGTGACCGTTGTTTCCCCTACAGGATAAATGCCAGAAATAAGTAGCAGGTAGCTAGCTAGACGGTTTCTAGTTTGTTTATGTAGCTCAATGTGCGCACCGTTTGGCGTATTGTGAGAATAGCGCACACTTGTTGTGTTTTGACGGGGCTTTTTTGGTAGATTAGTGCTCAGAGCACGCACAAGATCGATACCGTGAACATCTACTTCATCGAGCATTTTGTCGAGTGCTGCAATTTTTCCTAGATGAAGAGAAAGGAAATCGATAATGTTGCTGTGGTTAGCGTAATGAATACTTTCAGGGCTGCCCGGAATAGTGACCGCCCATACTGTATCCATAGTAGGGGTTAGCTGGTAGGTGCGAGACTGTGCTGGATCAGGATCGTTGACGCTAATCTTCGCGCTGGTAGCACCATTCTTTGCAACGGATGTACTAATTGACATGGCCGATGTTCGTGAAGTAAGTAAAGGAATACCGATAGTAGTAGATTCAAAGAGGTCTGGAGTGACAAATGGTGAACTATCGAGGAGATTTGCAGTTTCGATCACCGTGCATGCAAGCTCTGCCTGATCATGATAGTCAAGCTGGAGCTTTCCATAAGATAAGGATGCTTCAATAGGAGGGAGACTCATATTTATATTAAAACATAAAATTACTATTTGGTAAATATATATGTGAAAGTTGGTCGTGCGTGGCGAGTGCTATATAATAGGAAACACTTATGGTATTAGCAAAACTTCGCGAACTCAAGAATAAACGAGAACAATCTGATGACCGCCAGCATGTAGTGGCGCTTGATATTGGAACAGAATTTGTTAAAGCACTGATCGCAAGGCTTGAAGATGATCAAATGAAAATCGTTGGTGTTGGTCGGGTTCGGCAAGAGGTAAGCGACATGCATTCTGGTGCAATAGCCGATATTTCCGGGGTTGTACAGAACTGTGAAGATGCGCTCGCCGAAGCAGAGCAGCAAGCAGGACTTCAGGCGAAACGTGTGGTGATCGGTATTGCCGGCGAGCTTGTCAAAGGGGTGACAAATACGATCCGCTATCGTCGTCCGCAGCCTGACCGTCCGCTCGATGAGGCTGAGATGGAGTTTATTATTGAGAAAGTTCAAGAGCGTGCACAGGTAAAAGCGCAGAAGCAAATTGCTCTTGAAACGGGCAATGAAGAGGTTGAAGTAAAGCTGGTTAACTCGGCACTTGTATCAATTCATATTGATGGCTACAAAGTATCAAACCCAATCGGCTTCCAGGGTAAAGATGTGGCTGTACAGATTTATACGGCGTTTGCGCCAATGGTGCATATCGGCGCCTTGGAGCGGGTGGCTGATGAGCTTGCACTTGAGCTCGTTGCTGTTGCTGCGGAACCATTTGCGGTGAGTCGCAGTGTACTTGGCAATGATGCCTCGAGCACCTTTACTGCAATATTGGCTGATGTTGGTGGCGGTACAACGGATATCGCTGTGGTGAATGATGGTGGCGTTGAGGGTACCAAGATGTTTGGCATAGGTGGACGCAGTTTTACGCGAACCATCGCAAGTGAGCTTGATCTCGGGTACGATGCTGCAGAAAAACTCAAAGTGAATCTTGAACACGAGAAGATAAAGCCATCGGTAAAGCAGGAGGCGGAAAAGGCGGTCGACAAGACGCTTGAAGTGTGGCTTGCTGGGGTGGAGCTCGCCCTGAGTGAATTTGAGTCAGTCGATCATTTGCCGAATCGACTGCTACTGTGTGGCGGCGGATCAAGCTTGTCGCAGCTTGTGACAGCGCTTGAAACGAGCGATTGGTACAAAGAATTACCGTTTACAAAACGCCCCACAGTGCAGCATATAAAGCCGAGCGATGTTATTGGGATTGAAGATGTGAGTGATAAGGTTACTGACCATACGTTCATTACAGCCATGGGGCTCTTAAGGGTTGGATATGATACAATTATCAGTGGAAACGACAGTGATAGTATAAAAGAAAAAGTAAATCGTATTCTAAGAATTTAGTATGAATAAAGACGTCATATACATCGATGTTGAAGACGATATCACCGCGATTATCGGTAAGGTAAAGGCCTCTAAGGAGAAGGTGGTTGCACTAGTGCCGCCAAAACGAATTGGTGTGCTTCAGAGCGCGGTCAATTTACGACTACTAACTCGAGCTGCAAAACAGACGGATAAGCATATTGCACTTGTGACAAGTAATCATGCCTTGATCGCTCTTGCAACTGCGGCAAGCATTCCTGTGGCAAAGAATCTTCAAACGAAGCCCGAAATGGCTGATATCCCTGCGCTTAAAATGGACGATGAAGAAGATGACATTATAGAAGGCGCAGCACTTGCTGTCGGTGATCATGCTCGACAGCGTGTATCTGAAGATGAGAAGAAAGAGGCGAGAGGTGCAGCGATGGCGGCGGCCCTCGCCGAAGCGCCAAAATCTGGCGAAACACCGAAACCCAGGGCAAAAAAAAGTGGGCCAAAAGTGCCAAACTTCGACAAGTTCCGTAAAAAACTTGTTTTGATTATTGCAGCGGTCATTTTGTTGATCGGATTTGGTATTTGGGCAATTTTCTTTGCTCCGCGAGCAACAATTGTTATTCGAGCAAAGACCACGAGTGCCTCTATTAATGCTCCTGTGAATATCACACCGACGGCTGAGACGAATCTTGAAAAAGCAACGATTCGTGCGACTGCGAAAACGAAATCAGAGGATAAAAAAGTACAATTCCAAGCCACGGGCAAGAAAGATGCAGGTACGAAGGCTGCAGGGACGATTCGGTTCTCGACCGACTCAATTTCGGTTGCCGCAAATGGTGTCACGATTCCTGCTGGCACGAAGCTTCAGTCATCGAGCGGGCTAACATTTATCACTGATAGTAGTGTCTCGATTACATTGTCGAGCCCGAGTGGCACAACTGGTGCAACCGCCGCAGAGAATGGATCTAAGTATAATGCAGCATCAGGTCCTGTAAGCGGTGCGCCAAGTGGAATATCGGCAAGTTTCACTAGCCCAACATCGGGAGGTGTTACAAAGACAGTAACTATCGTGACCGCAGAGGATGTGCAAAAAGCTAAAGAATCGCTTGCCAAGGAAGATACTGATACAGTGCGAGGCGGATTGAAAAAGCAGTTTGAAGACAGCGTTAAAGTGATCGACGAGAGCTTCAGCGTGGACTACAAGAGTGTTGCTCCGTCGCCGGCAATTGGTGCAGAGGCTGACAGTGCGACTCTTGAGGCAACAATCACCTATAGTCTATATGGTGTGTCTAAGTCTGAGATCAATACATTCCTTGATGAGTATCTAAAAAACGACCTTCAGAATAAGGACGATCAACGCGTCTATGATAATGGAGCAAGTAAAGTAACCTTCCAGGAAGCTTCCGGTACTAAGGATGGCGCAAAGGCGACGTTAATTGCGACTGCACAAGTGGGTCCTGAGATAAAAGACGAAGATGTGAAGAATCAAGTTAAGGGTAAACGGTACGGAGAAATACAAGAAAGTCTTGAGTCCATTCAGGGTGTAGAGAGTGTTGATGTGAAGTTCTTCCCGTTCTGGGTCGGCTCCGTACCTAATGATACAAAGAAAATCACCGTTGAATTTAATATCGATGCTAAGTAAGAAGAACTACCTCTGTCTTGATATTGGTATGGCACGTATTGGTGTCGCGACCGCCGATTCGTCAGTGCGAATTGCGGTGCCGTATGACACAATTCCAATGCGTGAAAATGAGTTCCGTGAAGATATCGCGTCCCTTGTGACCGCACTTGATATTTCAATAATCATCCTCGGCTATCCGCGCAACCAGTCGGGTGAGCCAACAGAACAAACAGCGTAT
>JASLCR010000058.1 GCA_030145955.1 Candidatus Saccharimonadales bacterium | reverse complement strand
CGCACCTGTTCCGAGTGTATTGCCAATGTCTTCCGCAAGTGTACGGATATACGTACCACTACTCACGTGAGTACGAATTTTAATTTCAGGGTACACATAGTCGAGTAGCTCGATTGAGTGGATAGTTATCTTCCTCGACGGAATCTCAACGTCTTTTCCTTGATGTGCCAGCTTATACGCGCGCTGCCCGTTTATTTTGATAGCGCTAAACTTTGGCGGAATTTGCGTGATCTCACCGGTAAATCTCTTGAGGGCAGCTTCCACTTCTTCATGTGCCGGCACCCGATTAGATATCTCCGTCATCTCACCTTCCGGATCGCCAGTCGTACTGGTCTTGCCAAGATGAATGGTTGCTTCATATATTTTGTCGAGTTTAAGAAATTCATCAGCCTTTTTTGTAGCATCGCCAAGTAGAATAACAAGAAGACCAGTTGCAAACGGATCGAGCGTGCCAGCATGGCCAACCTTCAGCTGACGTTTCGTCGGCTTAATCCCCTTTTCCTGATACCCGCGCTTGATCTGCCCGCGAATCTTCGCCACCACATCAAAGCTCGTCCAGCCAACCGGCTTGTCAACGAGCACGATGCCGTTTTTGCTTCCAGAGAGATCGAATTGCATTACTAGGCATTATAACAGAGGTAGCGTATACTGAAAAATATGAAACGAATTCTCTTTGGTATTTTCGCCCACCCAGACGATGAAGCCTTCGGCCCCGCCGGGACACTGCTGAAGCTGAAGGACAATGGCTATGATATTCACCTTATCCTTCTGACTGATGGTGATGCGGGCGTGAATATTGATGATGTTTCCAATCTTGCCGCTACCCGGCTGGCCGAATGGCAAGCCTCGGCAAAAATCCTCGGTGCTTCGTCGACTCACGCTCTTCACCACCCTGATGGCGCGTTAGAAAGCATCGATACGAGCGAACTTGATGAAAAAGTAGCTCAGATCATCGCAAAAGTTCTTGGCAACACTCCTGAAACATCCGAGGTCTCGCTAATGACATTTGAGCCAAACGGCCTCACTGGCCACCGTGACCATATCGCAGTCTCTGAGCTCACTACGCGCATGGCAAGCAGGTTTAAAATACGTGAAACATGGTATTTCTGCCTCGACAGTACCCAAGCACCGCTTGATGGCACCGCCTATTACGAGCCAAGAGCACGTGAAGAAGCATATATTACCCACAAGATTGATGTATCGCAGTATTTACCAGATATCTACCGCATGATCGACGCGCACGTGTCGCAGCGAGGTGACGGCGCAAATAGAAAAGCACTCGGTGAGGAGCGCTTATCAATTGAGTGTTTCCGTATCGAAGCTTAACCTTGACCAGGAATTTTGAACTGTCCTGGGTCAACAGGTGCCGGAGGTGCCTGAGGAGCCGGTGGTACTTCACCGAAGATTTGCCCAAGCTGCTCTGGCTGCTGCGGTGCAGGTGGCAGTGACATATCAGGCGCAGGTGGCATTGGCATAGGACCTGGAGGCGGAGGCAATGTCGAGAAGTCGGGTAGCGGCGGTAAGCCTGTAGGGTCTGGGGTAAGTGAGGGCGCTGTTGGCATTGCTGCCGGGACCGTATCTTGCGGTGCAGCTACCGGTGTCGTATCAAATGCTGCGTGCACATCAGCCAGCGCATCAGCGTGTGATGTCTGTCGATTCCGCTGATCAATCTCTGCGAGCGTTGGTGCTGACGGCTGATCAGATGGAGCACTTGGCGGCACAAACGGTGCAGGATTAAGTGGCGTAACTGGCGATGAAGTATTGTTGATTGGTGGAAGCGGTGGAAGCATATCAACACCTGGCTCTTCCTTTTGTGGCTCCACAGAAGCATTGATCGGCGAACCAACAAACGTTGGGACAGTATCAGATTGAATTGGTGTCGAAGCATGCGACAGTATAGTCTTGTTGCGATCGTTCTCCTCTTCACGGCGTTTTTCATCGGCCGCCTGCTCGGTTGTCGCATTTAACGTGCCTCCAAGAGAAGGTTCGGAATTATTTAGTTCTGCGCTGCTCTCAATCTCTTGACTTGCTGCAGCGATATCCTTTTGCAGGTCTGCAACCGATGGCGTACTCGGGCTAGCAGCCGCAGGGGCAACCGACTTTAACTGATCGGCAAGTGCTTCTTCTGCCCTCGCAGCAGCATCTTCCTGATTGTCACGAGCTACGTCGCGCGCCACCTCGTCGAGGTCGCCTGCTCGTTCATGTGAAATGGCGAGCGAACCATCATCTGCCGGCGTATCTTTTACTACCTCGTCTGTGGCATCTTCCTTTTTGCGCTTCTTTTTGCCAGCAACTTTGCTTGATGCACCTTCTTCGAGATCTGTAGTGCCGTCTTTGTTCTCGGTCTGATCAGCGTCGTCTGATGACGCGTCATCTTTTACCGCCTCAGCACCAATTTCGTGTGCTTCTTCAAGTTTTGCCGCAATAAGCTGCTGATTCGCACCGGCAGCCATTAGCTGTGCGGCCATTGTCATTACCTTGCTACTAGTCTTGTTGTTGGAGAAACGATCTGTTGCCGCAACAATACCGGTAAGAAGAGCTGTTGCGACTTGCTCATCGATAACCTTGTCACCGCTCTTGATGGCTTCTGACATACTCGTTACCATTTCACTGATGCTGCTCGCACCTGGCTCGTTCCAACTAATGCTGCCGAGGTCACTTGGTTCTTCACACGTCAGCGTTGCAACGGTTGCATCATGCAAAATACGACCGTGCGCTTCAAGTGCTTTATCGAGCTGGTCTTGGCTTTTTACCCCAAGCGCAAGCACCAACTCTACATTGTAGTCACCCTGGCTAAAATCAAGATCATCTTCACTGATCGTTGTGCGGTACGGCGTAATAAAGATCTTAACGACATCGCCATCTACTTTGTAACGAAGATGATCGGCCTTCTCTTTATCAAGCGCAATAATAAAATCACGAAGGCTATCAACCGTGCTCTCAAACGTTTTATTCGGGTCAAGAAACTCAATTGCCGGCGGAAGTTTGCCGCTCACTACCGCTGTGGCGTGCTTATTGAGCTTGTTGAGCAAAATTGTCAGGCCAAGCGCCGCCGAAAGCTCATCAACAGACGGATCAGTACTGACCGTCACTAAGATACTCGAGTTTTGCTTGATCTGCTCGACTATTTGCTGCTTAGCGGATTGCCCATCGTTCATGTTTTTGAGGTTTCCTGTTGTTTATGTTTGAGATAGTTTGGTTTGATTGTAGCACAAGCTTTTTTCGTACGTCAACTATTTTACTACTACATAATAAACAGAGGTGACATGTCCAACACTTTACAAGTCTGCCCTTTTCCTCTATAATTCACCCTTGATTGTAATACAAATCGTTAAGAGATAAAGGAACCATTAAGTGCCAATCATCAAATCAGCAATTAAGCGTGTCAAGCAAGCAAATGCAGCCCGCGAACGTAACGTCGCCTCAAAGCGTGCTATCAAGGCCGCAACAAAGGCTTTTCTTGCAAAACCAACTAGCGAAAGCCTTAGCAAGGTACACTCAGAGCTCGACAAGGCGCTCAAGAAGAATCTTATCCCTAAGAACACTGTTGCTCGCCGCAAGGCTGGTTTTGCTAAGGTAGCAAAAGAAGCTGGCGTAAAGCTAGCTCCAGCTACAAAGAAGGCTACAGCTAAGCCAGCAGCTAAAACTACTGCAGCCAAAAAGCCTGCCGCAAAAGCGCCAGCAAAGAAGCCAGCAGCTAAAAAAGCAGCTCCAAAGAAAACAGCAGCCAAGAAATAGAACCCGCCTCTCGTATTGGCACGAACTTACCCGCAGACTATCTGCGGGTAAGTTTTATTAAGAACTCTTCAACAAGCAGCCATGGATCAACAGCAACAGATTTCATCTTCATATCAGTCTGCGCCGCCACAGTAACGATATTCGCCACTTCCCGTTCTGAAAGCTGCTTGGCAAACGGTCGAAGTTTCGTGAGCACAAATGGCGCCGCCCCAATCTGCCGCGCTACTTCTGCGGGCGATGAGTCCTTCTGGTAAACAAGCGCTGCGAGCTGCAAAAGCTGCGAAGCAAGCAGGCCAAATACTCTGTACGGATCCTCTGTTTGGCGTAGTGATTCCAGCAACGAACGTAGCGCCGCATCGTTACCGCTTAACGCTGTCTCAAGCAGTACAAACACATTATCACTCGGCTGACGATCAATACTGGCTTCAATAGTCTCAGGTGTAATCTCGTTCATGAGCTTGAGTTTTTCCAGGGCGCCTGCGAGACGCGCCTGATCAACACCAACCCGCTCGATAAGCTGCTTTGCATCACGTGTCTTAAGTGGCATGCCCTGCGCCTTTGCGGCAACAAGCAACCACTCAATCGCCTTTGGGGTATCGCGGGGTGTCCAGAGTGGAAAATCGCTCGCTTCAGCGTGTTTTTGAAGCGTCTTGTAAGTTCTCGTTCGTTTATC
>JASLCR010000045.1 GCA_030145955.1 Candidatus Saccharimonadales bacterium | reverse complement strand
TTTGCGAGATATTTTATTCATGCTTTAGCGAAGCTTTACGATTGTCTCATCGGTTTGTTTTTTCGGTGCCGAAGACTTCTCAGTAGTCTTTTCCTTAGCTACTTTTTCGGTGTTTGGCTGAGATTCGGTGGTTGTTGCTGGTTTTTTCTTGCGCGAGCGGCTGCGTTTCTTCTTAGGTGCAGTCTCCTGACCTACTTCAGGGCTACCTTCTGATGGCGTAACGACTTGTGTTTGGGCGTTAATTGGCCACTGGGCTTGCTGGGCTTTGCTTTGAGGTGGCTGGGCAGGCTGATTTTGTGGTTGGCTGCCGAGCGTGAGGCGGTCGTTGTCGGCCTCTACTTCAGAGCGTGCTCGCGAATAATGGAGACGGGTGTGCTCGATGATATGGCTAATGTTGTCGGTTTGTGCGGGTGGCAGGTTCAGTGTGCGCGCTGAGAAGGCTGGCGTTTTCTCCCCCCCGATTACCATATTGATGATGAAATTACGGTTGTGCATTTGAAGAAGGTCAAGTGCTTCAAAGTTTGGCTCAAATTGTTTGGCAAGGATTGGCGAGTCATCGGCCGAGACACGGAATGTGATCATGGTACCAACGTTACCAAATACCGCGTCACGCACAGTCTCAGACATCTGTGAGATGTACTGATTGGCCACAGTGAGATTGAGACCATACTTACGAGCCTCAGACAGGATGGTTGCGAATGAATCGGTCGCAAAGTTCTGGAACTCATCAACGTATAGGTAGAACGGCCGGCGGTCTTCGATGTTTGGAATGTCTTGGCGGCTCATGGCGGCAAGCTGGATTTTGGTGACGAGGAATGAACCAAGAATAGCGGCGTTATCTTCACCAATCAGTCCTTTCGACAGATTCACAATAAGAATCTTGCCTTCGTCCATGATCTGGCGGATATTGAAGGTAGATTTCGGCTGGCCAATGATGTTACGGATGATTGGGTTTGCGGTAAATGCACCCACCTTATTGAGCACTGGTGCGATTGCCTCAGCTTGGAATTTATCATTCCAGCTAGCAAACTCCACATTCCAGAACTGCAGTACGACGGTATCTTTACAGTAGCCGAGTGTTTCTTTACGGAACTTTTTGTCGGTTAGCATGCGAGTAATGTCGAGCATGGTTGTTTCTGGGCGATCGAGTAGCGCGAGTATGGTATAGCGCAGAATATATTCAAGACGTGGCCCCCAGCTTTCGCCGAACATACGCTTGAGTACACCGATTACCTCTGAGGAAATATTGGTCTTCTGGCCTTGGTCATACACTTCAAGCGGGTTGAACCCGAGCGGGTGTGCCGTGTCGGCAGGATTAAAGTACACGACATCTTGAATACGGCTGCCTGGAATAAACTTCAGGTTGTTAACCGCGAAGTCGCCGTGCGGGTCAATAATAGCATAGCCGTGGCCATGAAAAATATCACTTAGTGCAAACAGCTCTAGCGTACCACTCTTACCTGCTCCGGTTTGGCCGATGATATAGACGTGACGTGAGCGGTCACTGCGCAGCATACCGAACTGGTGGTTGATGCCACGGAAGTTTGTTAGACCAAAGGCGGAAATATTTTCGTCGATTGCGTCGTTGCCGGTAATAATAGGCAGCTTGGCTGGCGGTTCAGCTGTTTTACTACTCGCCCAAACGATATTTGGCGTTTCTACGTTGGTGTGTGGAAGGTGAAAGACGGAAGCCAACTCTTCGATATTTAAAATAAAGCCGCGGTCATCAAAGCGGCGCTCTTTATATTGCTGCAGATCTTCTTTCTTGAAGCTACCACCCATACCCTTGAAGCCGTTGAGGTTAGTGCTGTTGAACTGCTTGAATGTACCAATAATCGCTTGCATTTGCAGTTTGGCATTTGTCTGACTTTCGCCAAGGTACGCAAGGCGGATCTTGGTTTGGAACCCAAGCTTGGTCGCTTTCTTTTCGGCTTCGGATATACGCGTCTTTTCACGTTCTGACAGTACTTTTTCCCCTGTAGCACTTGTTCCCTGCTCTGGCGGTTTCCAGAGTGCTTCAAAAAATGTTGCGAACCAGCGGATATCAAAACCTTGTCCACCAAATAATGCGTTAAATGGATTGCCACCTTTAACAGACTGTACCCAGCGGTCGCTTGGTTTGTGCCATTCATCTGCGATTGGGCGTACAGCAACCTGAATCCAGATGTCGTCTTTGGCGTTCTCGAGCTTGGCAAGTGTACCGGTAATACCCGCTAATGGGTCAACCTCGAAACTTTGGAAGGTCTTGATCGGGAGCATTTCGCTATCGGTAAGTATGATCTCATTGGTATAGATAACGGGGTGATCACGATCATGAGAGGTGTAGTCTTCGTCGGCCTTATGGATTTGGACGGTTGGATATTGAGAATAAATCTGACCTTCTACAAAGTTTTGGAGGTTTTTCGGTACCCATACATAAAAACGGATTTGTCCGCCAACAGAAGCAATTTCGAAACTAAGATGCTCTTGCACTCCTCCAGATATCTTTAGCTCTTTGTGGTCACGTAAAATACCGTGAAGACTCGCGAATAGCTGCTCGGCAGCCAGCTCCGACTTGTCGTTGGCCTTTGGGATTTCTAGAATCAGTAAGACGCTTTCGGTTACGCGGGCCGGCGCTGGTTTTTGGTAGTTGCGCCACGTAAGAAAAAGAAGGATGGCAACAATGGGTATCCAGACATACCACTGTAAAATTGTGTCAATTAGCCACGAGATTATTGTCATAGATTACTCTACTTTCTATTCTCCCACCTCTGGAGGATATTAGCAAGGGAGGCTTGTCTACTATTTCTGCAAATCAGCAAGTTCGTATGTTGCCTTTGAGACACGCTTGAACTGCGGCTTACTTTGTAGGTTGAGCAGGATAGTCGTTTCTTTTACCTGACGGCTCTTGAGTACACGTTTGACGATTTCATCGCGGTGAAGCGGCTCGCCGGCTTTCTTAAGGACCTCGGTAATAATATCTGAAACAGTTCCCTTTTTGAAGCCCCAGCTGTCGAGTGCGTAAATGCCTCGGCCGATAAGAACAAAGCGCTTGTCTTTGATCAGTTCGTTGTGAATCGCCTGGGTGGTAACATCTTTGCGCTTGAAGTCGCTGTCTTTGATGGCTTTTGCAATTTCAGAGAAGTGCATCGGCTTACCGTTGTCGGCTAGGATCACATAGATCTTGTCACGAATGTTCTTTGGGTTAACCGCTGGCCATTTTGTGAGGCCCCAGTATCCCTTTAGTTCAGCAAGATGTTTTGAGACAGTGGCGAGTGCTTGTACATGGTCGGGATGTTCATAGCCAGAGAGTTTTGCGTGAAGTTCATCAATATGAATTGGCTCGCCATTCTCTTTGATGGCTTTTACCACCTCATCAACGCGGGCTTTGATTTTCTTCTCATCACCATGGTCTTTGATACCAACGGAGTGATGGTAGTGATCGTTCTCTGAAACAACCGTAAGGTTTGGAGCAAGTTCTGCAATAAAACCAACACGTGATTTGTCGATCGGGCTTGAGCTTTTACCGAGTAGCGCATCGGTAAGATCGCTCACGCGTGCCACGCGGCCGCTCTCTGAAAGATGGCGTACCATAGCGCGCTCAGTGTCGCGGACGGCCGGGATTTTGCCATCTTCAGCGGCAAGCTTAAGACGGATCAGGATTGCTTTTTCGAGCTGGCGTACGCGCTCACGGGTGATGCCAAGTAGTTCGCCAATCTGTTCGAGCGTTTCTTTGCGATCGTGAAGACCAAAGCGACGTGTAATAATCTCTTTCTCGCGCTCCTGTTCGATCACGTCTAGTACATTCTCAACCGTAGTCTGCAAGTTGGTTGATGTATCAGTCGCCGGTGTTTGGTCCATATCGTTTTTTTGCCTCTCTGCCCACTCTGTTGTTAGCTGTTTTATACGATTCTACCCAATTATAGAACAAATGATTTATAATGTCAAATGTATGACGATATAGCATTATTATAGCACATAGTAGACGCTTATGGTAAATAGTATTTTTAGGCTTTTAATTACGCCAGCTACGTGATGTAACAGCCCTCCCTATCTGTAAGCACCCCTGTTAAGGAAAGTACTTCAAGTCGGGGTCCGGTGGGCATTCACCGGCGTTTATTTTGCTTGATGACGAGGATAGGGAGTGAAATACGATGTCAGGATATTCGCCGCTGCGTGCCGTTAAGCAGTATTTCGAGGCTGGGCCGTTCGGTACTTGGGTTGGGTCGGGCAAGCTGGTGGTGCTACCTGATACGACGATTGGTAATGTTCCACCTTGAGCTTGAAACTGACTTAGAATGGTGTTTAGTTGGCTGCAAAGTGATGCACAGTTTGCTCGAAGATACGATTCGGTCAGTGGACTTGGCTGCCACTGGAGATTGGTGCCATTTGTTCCCTTGACGTGAATTTTGGCGCCACTATTCTTGCCGTTAAAGACACAAGCTGTATTGTAGCCCGCTTCATCAAGATTGGCGTTACAGGCATTAAGAAAAAGCTGAGCGTTTTGGTCTGGAGTTAATGAAGCATACGTTCCGACAGATGGTGCATCTGTGTAAAGCGCAAGGGCGCTATCTGGTACACCCGCAAATCCGGTACCAGCAAGATTTGGCGGATATGTATCTTTAAAATTCACATACGCACCAAGGCTGCTTACCGCTTGCACAAGATCACTCTGGAGTGCTTTCTCCGCGGTATGTCGTCGCCATGAACCATAACTCACAATACTGATGCCAGCAAGGATCGTAATAACAGTAATGACAATAATAACTTCAACCAAAGTAAAGCCGGTTCGTTTCCGCATATGGTTATTGTAGCATGCAAGTTTGAGCCGGTAGCTATTTCTTGCGTGTCGCCTGACGGCGCGTGCGAGCTTTTTTGGCTGGCGCTTCTGAAAGGAGTTTTTTCGCTTGCTCGTGAGTGATTGCCTTTGGATCATCGCCCTTCGGTATTTTGGCGTTCTTCTTGCCATCGGTGATATACGGTCCGAAACGACCATTGAGTACCTTGATACCATCGCCAAAATCGGCAATATTCTTCTCAGCTTCTGCTTTTAGTTTGGCATCATAAAGCTCAAGTGCCTTTTCGAGAGTGATATCATGCGGATCTTCTGGTTTGATACTAACGAACAGCTTGCCTACCTGGATATATGGCCCAAAACGACCAACGTTTGCTTTAATATCCTGCCCATCCTTTGTTTGACCAACTAAGCGAGGCAGCTTAAATGCGTATAGGGCTTCTTCAAGCGTGATGGTTTCGAGTTTCGCACCTGCGGGAAGTGGAGCGAATTGTGGTTTTTCGGTATCTTCGGTTGCGCCGAGTTGGAGCATTGGCCCAAAGCGGCCAAAACGCGCGATGATTGGCTTGCCAGTCTTTGGATCGGTACCAACTTCCCTGTTGGTGCCAACGGTTGAACGATCAATGCCGCCCGATTCTTCGATGAGTTTATGGAATGGGCCATAAAAATTCTTCAGCATGTCATTACGAGCGAGTTTGTTTTCAGCAATTGCGTCAAATTCTTCTTCAACATTGGCAGTAAAGCCATAGTCAACAACTTGTTCAAAGTGATCGCCAAGGAAGCCGGCGATGAGTTCGCCGCTTGGTGTTGGAATAAGCTTGCCTTTGGTAGAGCCGGTCTTTTCTTCAACGATTTCACGCTCAACATTGCCATCAAGCAGTGATAGCATAATAGCTTCGCGTGGCTTACCTTCTCCATCGCCTTTTTCAACGTAACCGCGAGTCTGTACTGTATCAATAATTGTTGCGTAGGTGCTCGGACGCCCGATGCCGAGATCTTCAAGCTTCTTTACTAGCGAACCTTCTGTGTAGCGTGCTGGCGGCTTGGCAAATACTTGGCGGGCGCTTATTTCAGATGCACGTAGCTCGTCCTTGGCGGTGAGCGGTGGCAGTAGCTCCTCTTTCGAAGCGCCGTATACTCGGAGGAAGCCGTCAAAGGTAATCACCTGGCCCTTAGCTTCGAATATCTCCTCGCGAGTTGAGATTGTTACGGTAACAGTGGTGTTTTCAAGTTTTGCTGGGCTCATTTGGCTGGCGAGCGTGCGACGACGAATGAGATCGTAAAGCTTCTGGTCGTATTCATTGTTGCTCGCCGTTTCAAGCGACACATCAGTTGGACGAATTGCTTCGTGCGCTTCCTGTGCAGATGCATTTTTTGTTTTAAACTTACGCACGGTTGAATACTCTGGCCCGTAAAGTCGCTTAATAAAATCGGTAGCGGCGGCAATCGCCTGTCCAGACAGATTAACACTGTCGGTACGCATATAAGTGATCTTACCGTCTTGGTAGAGCTTTTGGGCGCTCGCCATCGTAGCCTTTGAGCCAAAGCCAAGTTTGCTATTGGCCTCTTGTTGTAATGTACTGGTAGTAAACGGCGCAGCTGGGTTTCGAGTACCTGGGCTTTTGGTGACGTCAGATACAGTAAATGTTGCGTCTTTGAGTTTCTCGAGGAATTGCGTGGCTTCTTCTTCTGTATC
>JASLCR010000041.1 GCA_030145955.1 Candidatus Saccharimonadales bacterium | reverse complement strand
AACCTCCACGAGCGCAATGCTCACTAGCCCCTCAAGCTAGCGCGTCTACCAATTCCGCCACCACTGCGTGATAACTACTGGTACTCGAGAGATTATACCGGAAACTAGGGGCTTTTGTAAACCCGTCCACGATCGGCAGTCCAGTATGACACATCAGCAAGACGATCTGTTGGTGACGGCATAACGACGTTATCTTCAAATGTCCTGGTTTTCTTGGTGTGCGCATATAAGACTGTCGACTGATACAACGGAATTGCCGGAACATCCTGAGACCATACCTTAGCAAATGCTTTGTACTTTTCATTACGCAGTGATATTTCATCACGCTGGCGCGCACTTACTAAGTTGTCATCCGCGATCTTATTGCTATAGTTTGAGAAGTTAAGCCCAGAAGGATTTGCCTGAGAAGAGTGCCAGTAAGCGAATACATCGGGGTCAGCACCAATAATCAGCTCATTAATCAGTACGTCATACGCGCGCGGCTGCAAGATACTTTGAGCAAACCCTTGCCCGCCCGCTTGTTGTTCAAACTCAACAACTGTCACTTCAACCCCAAGCGCCTTCCATTGACGCGCCAACTCTCGAGCGAGAGCACTGTAGTGGCTTTCTTTATTGATCACAATACGGAGAGCAAGTGGCTGCTGGCCCTTCTTGCGAATGCCATCACTCGCAAGCTTCCAGCCAAGCTTCGTCAATTGACTTTCGGCAGCTGCAGTATTATGCGGTGCAAAATACGAGAATGACTGCGGTTCATTGATTTGACTCGGAATAAAAGGCACATTTAGTTCCGGTGCATACGGCGCAACGCTTTTCTTAAGTAGTGCCGTATCTGTACCAGCTAGCAGAGCTCGACGAAGTGAGGCATCTTTTAGTAGTGGAGAGCTTGTATTAAAGAACGCATACATGCCGTTATTAATTGGCTGCTGCCTGACAATAAAATCCTTTGGTAGTTTTTCTGTCGCAACCGTGTGATCAATGTCTACCACGGCATTGACATCGTGCATCATCACCGCATTGGTCATCGCTTTAGACTGCTTATAAGCATGCAGCTCGAAGCGCTCAAGACTAATCGGACTATTGTAGTATGCAGGATTGGCAACAAAGTGAACAATCTTATGTGCAGTATCTGCCCCTTCTTCGACGCGCTGCATCAAGCGAAACGCGAATGGCCCGCTACCAACCGGTGACAGACTAAAGCGATTCTCGCGAAGCACTGAAGGCTCAACATCACGCAAGATGTGCTCGGGTAGCACTGCAAACGTCAGAGCATCACCAAACGCAGCATATGCAGCCGGCAACTGAAATTCTACAGTACGCTCATCAATTGCCCGTACAGCCACATCGCGCCAACTTTGCTGCATGATCGCGCGTGCTGATGGATTCTTCATGAGCTCTACGGTGAAAACAACATCCTTTGCCGTTAATTTTGTCCCGTCGCTCCACTTCAAATCTGACTTAAGTTTCACGATATATGTTGTCCGCTTATCGCTCACGGTAATTGAATCAGCTAAATCTCGACGCAGATGCCCTGTCTTGTCATAATCAAATAATCCCGCAAAGAGCAGCTTTCTTGCTGTTAGCTCGGCGTCACTTCGTGCATACAGAGGATTAAGTGTACTAATGTCACCCTTCACCGCTTCGGCATATGTGCCACCCGCAATCGGCGATGTTTTATTGTATGATGATTGAAACCAAACCAGCTGCATCATTACCGCACCAATTAGAACAGCAACGAGACTGAGCCATAAGATAATGCTATTGCGCGCATCTCGTAAGCTTGCGAGTCGTTTTAGAATAAACTTATGCGCATGCTTTGTCGTGGCTGTCTCCATCTTCTTGGCACGACGTGAAAGCTTTGCGCTATCAAACTGGAGCTTCTGAAACTGTTTCCAACCCTTTTTCTTTTCCATTATCACGTCCTCGCTACGGCAGTAGCAACGAGCCTAAGATCGATAGAACGAATACGACCGCAAGAAAGATGGTGGCATCAAATAAGCTTTTATCGAGGCCTCGCCTTGTCGTATATAGCTCGCCCGAGCTACCGAATCCGGCACCAAGGCTAGCACCACGCTGCTGCAATAGGATACAAAGTGTCATCAATGCGCCCGCACCAATGCTGATATACTGCAGTGCACTTGCTATGTCCATAATGATTAAATCTCCTTCTTGTGAGTGTGTCCTGATGATGCATGAAGTTCAAACACACTGCTTACTATATAGTTTATCAGACTGAGTAGCATTCCCGTAAGAATTGAGTAAAGGAATGTCATTTGAATACCAGGAGCAAGCTTCAGTGATAGCCATACCATAAACCCATTCACGACCAAGGTAAATAAACCAAGAGTAAGTAATATCGCCGGCAACGATAAAATAATCACAACTGGGCGCAGCACACTGTTTACCACAGAGAAGATAAATCCTGCAAGCAAGAATCCCCAGAATCCTGCCGTTAACTGATCATCACTAATACCGGTACCAAAAATCTTGATAGCGAGCCACAGCCCAAAACTATTGAGCAACCACCGAACTACAAACACACTTAATTGCTGTTTCATATTGTCTATGGCTAGTATACGGCTTCCTTAGAGGTCTGTCGAGAGCGCTGCGCTAAGATTTTCATGGCCACTTGCAGTAATCAAGATGTCATCCTCAATTCTCACGCCGATCCCTTCCTCTGGAATATAAATTCCCGGCTCAACCGTCAGCACCATACCTGGCTCAAAATACCGTGCCCCGCCCAAGCTATCATGCACATCAATCCCAAGTCCATGACTGATCGCGTGCGGGAAATAACGGCGATATACTTCCGTATCATTACTGTCTTTCATAAGCCCAAGGTCACGTAGCGCTTGCTTCATGCGTACATCAACCTTTTTCATATATTCCTCAACGGGGAGTTCTGGCTGTAGCAATGAAATAATATCAACATGAGCTGCTTGCACCGCTTGATGCACCTCTTTTTGACGCTTTGTTGGATTTCCCTTCGCGTACGTTCTTGTAATATCGGCTGCGTATCCTTCTACCCGAGCACCAACATCCATTAAGACCAGTTGTCTACTGGCCAGCTTTGCATTGTTTTGGCTATAGTGTAACGTGCATGCATTACTTCCACCGGCAATAATCGGCTCATATGCATGGTCACACCCACCACTTCGCTTAAAAAGATAGGTAAATTCAGCCTCAAGTTCATACTCATAGCGAGCAGCCGACACACTGTCTTTTACTTTTTCAAATCCGTCAATCGTGAGAGCAATAGCACGTCGAATAGTCTTTACTTCCTCCGACTGCTTTATCGCTCGTAGTTTGGCAAGCTCTTTCTGGCAATCAACTACTGAGGTAAATACTCGTTCAAGCATCTTTCTGTTAGCGGTAATTGCCGGATTAAGAGAAAAGTTAAACTGATCCGCATACGGAGGATGATCAACCGTATAGACAACACTGTGCTTCTTCGCCTGTGTCCGCAGCAGCGAGACTCCTTCATCGCGTGAAATAACTTTCCTTACGCCACTTATCTCCGATGCACGCTCCGGACTAAGAGATCCGTCGAATATCTCATGTACCTCGTCCACTTCTGGCTTCACGAGCCATTCATCACCAGTTGAACCGTCGATAATCACCGTCCAATCAGGCTGCTCAATGCCTGTCAAATACCAAAAATTTGCCTCTTGGTGAAATTTAAACGCTGCATCATTTTGCCGTTGCACGCTACTATACGCGGACAGGACTGCTAGTCCGCCTTTCAGGAAGCGACTCAACTCATGTCTATTATGAGAGAAAAAGCTATCTTGCATTTCTGTCAATTATAGCGTCTCTCTTCCCGGAAAGTAAGTATTATATTCAAAACAGAATACTCATTACTGTGCAGATGAGGCCATGACACGGTTGGTGCCGTTGCTTGACACTGCCACAAAACGACCATTACCAAAAACCACCGATTCCCACTGATTCGACTCAGATGCCGCTCTAGCTGTCCAGTTAATGCCATCAGACGAGGTCATAACCTGGTTACCGCCGCCATTATATGCTACTGCAACAAAATACCCGTTGCCGTAAGTAACAGCTACCCAGGTATTTGCCGTAGCAGCAGCCCTAGCTGTCCAGTTAATGCCATCAGGTGAGGTCATGACCTGGTTGCCACCAGTATTTGAGGCGGTTGCGACAAACAGACCGTTGCCATAGGTGACTGAGGTCCAGTTATTGGGCTCTGAGCCATTTCGGATAGTCCAGTTAATGCCATCAGGTGAGGTCATGACACGGTTGGTGCCGCTAGCACTATAGGCAAGCGCGACAAACAGACCGTTGCCATACGTTATAGCCTGCCAGGTATTAGCTTGAGCAGCATTTCGGATAGTCCAGTTAATGCCATCAGGTGAGGTCATGACACGGTTGGTGCCGCTAGATGCCACAGAGACAAACAGACCGTTGCCATAGGTGACTGCCATCCAGGTATTTGCTTGCGGCACAGTCCTGGCGGTCCAGTTAATGCCATCAGGTGAGGTCATAAACTGACCACCGCTCTGGGCGGTTGCGACAAACAGACCGTTGCCATACGTGACTGAAGTCCAAACACCGGCCGGGGCACTACGAAGAGTCCAGTTGACACCATCAGGTGAGGTCATGACACGGTTGGTGCCGCTATAGGCTACGGCAACAAAGAGACCATTGCCATATGTGATAGACTTCCAAGGATTAGCCTGGGCCACAGCAACAGACGTCCAGGTATCAGTACCTCCAGAACATGTTCCTATCTTTGCAGTAGACTGCTTTCCTTGTGAGGAATCAATGTAATACCGTATCGATGAATTCGATGGCGCTGTGCCTTCGATACAATATGAGCTACCAGTACCGCTGACGTATGTTATCTGAGTATCGTTACCACCTTTAAATGCTGACGGTATTGAGGTCGGATAGCCTGCCCCAAAGTTTTTCGCATTTTCCATTGCTACTGCTGCTGTTTGAAGGTCTGACTGCACAGCACCCTTTAAAGCATTTTCACGCCATTTACCATAGCCGATTATAGTAATTCCCGCCAAGATACCAATCACGGCTATTACTACCGCGAGCTCAGCGATAGTAAACCCCTTCGATAAGAATGTTTTACTTGTCTTTCTCATACCTTAGAGACCTCGCGGCTTAGTTTATAGCGTGATTATAGCACGAGCATTATCATGCCGACAAATAACGCTTTACAAGCTCGGCTTTTTGAGAACCAATTACCGCAGCAAGCTCAGAAATATCTGCCTGTTCAACTTTACGCAAACTACCAAGCTGCTTGATCAACTTCTTCCTTGTTGCTGGGCCGATGCCCGGGATTGACTCTAAGCTACTTTCTGTCTGTTTTTTACGCTTTAACACCGTATGATAACTCACCGCAAAACGATGCGACTCGTCACGAATACGCTGGAATAACTTTACGACATGACTATAGGGACTCATTGACACCCCGCCGCCCAGATTCTTTGAGTGAGCACCCGCATTACGCTGCCCAAGGTGCAAATTCACCACAATATATTCACCCTCAGTAAATACACCAACACCGGGCTTCGGATTCATTTGAAGCTGCTCGAGAAAATCAAGGGCAATGTGCGATTTTGAACGGTGGATAATCACCTCTTCTTCACGCTTTGCAATACTAATCATCGGCACCACTACCCCCCGCTCTGCCACAGCTCTTAGAGCCGCATCAAGCTGTCGCTTGCCGCCGTCGATCAATACGAGTTCTGGCATACCCCAGCTTTTAATGTTTTTCTCTGAGAAGCGTCGCAGCAATGTCTCGTGCATGTTACCTACGTCATCGTTCTTCTCTATTTTCGTCTTAAACTTACGATATTCAGCCCGGTCACTTACGCCATTCGTAAATACCACCATGCTTGCCACCACATTCATGCCACCCTGGTGTGAGATATCGTACCCTTCAATACGTTTGGGAATAGTTTTGAGGCTAAAAAGCTCCATAAGATCGCTAAGTGCCTTGTCTTTCGAGATATCAAGAAATTCTCGATCCCCAAACATCACCCGACGTTGAAGCTCTTTCATGTAGCCCAATTTATTGCGTAGCTGTACCGCCGTCTCAAAGCGCTGCTCTGCAGCTGCCTGCTTCATCTCTTTCTCGAGCTCCGCAGTGATTGCTTTGCGATTCCCCTTGATATAGGTGATCAATTTGCGCAGATTTGCCTTGTATGCCTCTGATCCTTCGCTCATACGCGGACTAAGACCAAGATCTTGATCGAGCTTTGACGACTCTTTAATAGGTGGTTTTATGAAGTAGGGAAACACTTTTCTAAGATAACGAATGGCATTCTTTAGCGCATAGCCGTTATAAAACGGACCGTAATACTCAGCTCCATCATCGTGAGGATTGCGTGTAAAGGTAACAGTTGGCCACTCGCTTTTCATATCAATCCGCACAAACATCTGACTTTTATCGTCACGTAGTAGCACGTTGTAACGTGGCATATAGCGCTTTACCATCTCTGACTCCAGGAAAAGCGCATCAATCTCGCTTTCTGTCTCTACCCAGTCGGTATCATGAATCTCATTCACAAGTGCAAGAGTTTTATTGTCAAACCCTCGGGAGCTTTGGAAATATTGCCGAACTCGGTTTTTCAGCACCGCCGCCTTGCCAACATAGATAATCTCCCCTGTCTCAGACTTATGAAAATACACCCCAGGAGAGCGAGGCAATGTCTTTAGCTTATCTTCAAGTGCTTTATTCACAGCTATCATTATACACTACCTCTGTTGCTATTTCGCTTGCGCTTGACTTTTTTTGTGTTGTAAGTATTGACATTGTTTACTGTTTGTGGTAATATGTAATTAACCTCTGCGAGGAGTGTAGGAAGGTAGAAAAGGCAGATCTTTATCTGTACTTCTCTTTCCTAGTGCGTGTGAGGAGTCGCTTAACAATTTAGCCAAGAATAGTTTTGCGACTATAGTATACGTAATAACAAATCGCAAACTAGATAGTCATGGGTCTTTAAGTACGTTTGAAGCGGTTCGCCCGCTCACGGAACAAACCCAAGACATCAACTACTGCAAACTACAGGCACGGCGCACGCTGCTCGTTATCTTACATGATAGCGAATAGCGTGCACCGTGTCTGTCATCAGACTGTTCTCAGGAGACACGGCGTAATCATCCAACCACCATGCGTGGCTGGATGCCGCGCTCAACGTCCAGGAGGACATCATGATCCGCAAGTTCGTTTTCACCATCCTGACCGCGCTCATCGTCGCGGTGGGGCTGACCTCGGTCGCCTCTACCGCGAACGCTGACACCCCGACCATGCCGCCACCGACCAAGGTCACGCCCGACATGCTCAACATCACGGCTTCGTTCAACACGAAGATCATGAAGAAGATGGGCTGCAAGGCCCGCGCCGGCAAGGTCGAGAGCCCCGCACCCCCCCGAGACCCGTTCTCGAAGTGCAAGGGGAAGCTCACGGTCACGTTCCACGTGGCTCTGAAGACCGACCCCTGCCCGCCGGGCTGGATCGGCAGCCAGGCCGCGATGTCGGTAAGCGTCAAGCAGCGCGTGAAGGCACGCGCGCTGTCCAAGTCGATCGCCAACGGCCGCGTACGAACGTGGGCCATGACCTTCCAGAAGGTCAAGGACTCGTTCAGCGGCTGGGTCGCAACCGGATGCGTCCGGATCCCGGTCACCCCGCCGCCCGCGGTGGAGCTCGAGAAGCCGACCATCACGGCGCAGGCGCAGGCCTGTGTCAAGCCCGGCGAGACGACCGGCGTCATCAGCGGCACCGTTGGCAACCCCAACGACACCGCGGACACCGCCATCATCTCCATCGGCAGCCAGTCGGTGGAGAAGCCGGTTTCGGCCGGTGGCACGATCCCCTTCAGCTTCTCGGGCTTCGCGCCCGGCACCTACACGGTGAACGTGACGCTGAAGAACGCCAAGAAGTCCACCTCCACGACCGTCACGGTCGAGAAGTGTGACGTTCCGGCGAACAACCGGCCGGAGGGCGAGATCGTCCAGTGGTCTGCTCACCTGGAGCCGGGCGAGTACTACCGTGTCAAGGTCGTCGGGAGTGATCCCGAAGACGGCGGCGCGGTGGACCTCATCTACTCGGTCTCCGGAGGTGCCGTGATCGTCACCGGTGATGCGAATCACCCGACGATCTGCGACATCGAGGGCAGCCAGAAGGTCTGCACCTTCTACATCCGTGCCAACCAGTCGGTCGGCGTGGAGGTCGAGATCAGCCTTCAGGTGAGGGACGGCTCTGGCCTGACCTCTCCGGTCTACACCAAGACCGGTCAGGTGGAGCGGATGCCTGTCTAGCAGTAGTTGATGTCGCGGTGGCGCACGGTTCTGGTAACCCCAGAAGACCGTGCGCCCCGCGTACATCACTTAAAGATGCGATGACTATCTAGTTTGTTTTGTCATGCAAAGAATATCAATGTGAGTTTTTAATTAAGTTAGGAGTTCTTATGAAAAAGCTACTTACGATTGCCCTTGGTATCATGATGGTACCAATTGTTGCCGCTACAAGTGTCTCTGCCCTTGGACGGGGTCAGTTTCCGGAAGGCAACTTCTACTACTCACCACAGAATGGCGTAGCAGTTGACCCTGCAAGTGCTACTTGTGGTGATACAGTGACCTTAAAAGTTCGTGCTCATAATGCCGGTCCTGGCATTGTTGAGAATACGACTGTTAGCGTCGCACTACCAAACCAGACAACAACGTCTCATGTCTCAAAGGCTACGATCAGCTCTCCATATGCTGACCCGACTGCCGTAAGTGACACGATGACTATCAACCTAAGCAAAGCTGGTAAGCTTAGCTACATCAATGGTTCAGCCGAACTGCTTGATGCGAGCAACAAAAAGCTTCAAAGCCTACCTGACACACTTACTACAAGTGGAGTAAACATTGGCACAGTTAACGTATCAATGCAAGAAATCCGATTTGTACAGTTCAAGGTAAAGGTTGACTGTCCGACACCAGAAGCAAAGAAGATCAAGGTATGTGAACTTGCTTCGAAGAAAATCATCACTATTGATGAAAAAGACTTCGACAGCAAAAAGCACAGCAAGAATCTTGCTGATTGTGCAGAAGCACCAAAGCCAGGTGAAATCACTGTATGTGAAGTAGAATCTGGTAAGGTTGTGACTATCAAAGAGAATGAATTTGATAGCAGCAAGTACACTAAAGATCTAAGCAAATGTGCTGAAAAAGAAGTTCCAGTAGCGACTGAGCTTCCACGTACTGGTGCAAACGGCATGGTTGTTGGTACTGTACTTAGTGCACTTGTTGCCGGAGCAGCTTACGCTCTCCAGCGCCGCAACACTCTTGGCTAAACGAGTCTGACCGCTCCATCTCTCTGTCACAGAAGGATGTCCTTCAGACACAAGCATGAACTACCCTGTCATTTTCTGGCAGGGTAGTTTTGTATTTTCGAAAGTTCGGAGTATACTACTGGTAGCACATAAGTCCGCACTCACCGCAAGGCCCGCCCCGAGGGAATAACTTGCCACCGGCACTGCACTTATTCGGGGCTTTTATTAACAATTAATAGGAGTCTCGCTATGTCAAAACTGACAAAGGAAGAGCAAGAACAGTACGGCAAAGACTGGTACGAGCTGACGCACAAAAATTGGCGCGCTTGGGGAAGCTGGTTTAGCTGGGGTTCACCAGTCGGACTTGGCCTTTTCTTTATAGAAATCGCCGGAGCCGCCTGGATCGTGGCCCAAATCTTCTAGTAAAAATCCCGCTCACTTGTAGCGGGATTTTTCATGCCCCAAAATCGTTTATGATTTGGCGTAATGATCAGAAAGCTGTCGATATGCCTTTGTAGTGAAGGCGAATAGCACCAGCACGAGCATCAAGAGCGAAGCAATGACAAATACGAGAGCAATCCCTCGTGCCTGCCCCGCGCCAAGCAGCCAGCCAAACGCTTCCTTACCCGCGTCGCTATTCATGTACGGAATAAGGCCGAACTGCGCTATTGGTCCGATCAAAAACGCACTAATTGGTGACGCACCAGACTCAAGTGCCTGCGCTAAACCAAACACCCGGCCTTGGCGCTTAAGCGGTACGACTCGCTGCAAAATTGTTTGTTCGGCAGCTTCCACCATTGGCATGAGTGACATAAAGACCCACATACCGAGCGCGAACAGCCACCATGCCTCGCGAATGACGAACGCTGCACCAAGACAGGCAATAATCACATTAATAAGGAACATGGTTCGCAGGGGATTTTTGCCAAGGCCAAATTTTGCTACCAGCATACCACCGATAATAAAGCCGGTACTGGTAATCCCGAGTACGATTCCCCACCATTCAACCGAGAAGAGCGTAAGACCATACGGATCCATCAATGCCATATAGACGCCACCGATGAGGTTATTAAACACATTGAAGAATATAAGCCACGCAAGCCCAGGCACCGCTTTGATAGCAGCAATACTGCCCTTGATATCGATCTTCTTATTTTCAAGCTCTGGGTCGTGAGCAATCTTTTCTTCTGGAATTTGCACAAAGAACATATGAATTGCAGCGAGTAATGTGAGTACAATAGCAATTGCAAGTGTCCAGCCCATACCTAGTAGACCAATTGAG
>JASLCR010000039.1 GCA_030145955.1 Candidatus Saccharimonadales bacterium | reverse complement strand
CAAAATAAGCTTATTGGCGTTGGCGTCGCTGTTTTAGCGGTTATTGGAGGTGCTACGTCGGCGTATGCTGCGTTAACCGACTCAACAAACTTTAGCCAAAGTATCACGGCTGGTACGCTATCAACATTTATTGGTGACACAGCTGGCGCTGAGGTAACCTCACCAAGTGTGTCATTTAGCGCAAGATCGGTATCAAATCAGACACAAACAAGCACTGGAACGCTGGGCACTAATACGCAGCGTATTTATGTTGACAACCCAGGTGCGGTAACTGGTTCGAATGGCTGGACTGTAACCTTTGCTGCTACTGGTGGCCCATCAGCAAAATGGACAAGCGGTGGAAACCAATACTCATTTAACGGTGCGACAACGAATGACGGGCAATTAACCATCAACCCAAGTACTGGTGCAATTACAGCAGAAGTTGGGGGCACGACGGGAATTTCACTCGGCTCTTCATCGACATTTAGTGGTGGGCTTAACACGCCAGCAACACTTCTTAACGCTGCTTCGTCGGCTGATGATATTAACCGTGTGTATCTTACTGGCGTTAGTGTGAGTCAAACGATACCTGCGAGTACGGCTGCAGGAACGTATACACTAGACTTTACCCAGACACTTGCTCAAGTTTAGACCTTGATTTAAACTTCAGTACAAAAGCATACGTGCTAGAATAGGGAACTACTATGAGACGACTACAACTATCCGCCATCTTTTTCGGACTAACTGCTGGCTTTGTATTGCTACTAGCATCTGCACAAACGGCAAGTGCGGCGGGAAGTATTGGTGGCCGGCCAGCACTGCCGCGTAAAGATGAGCCCCGATCTCAGTCAATATTTATTCATACGTTAAAGCAAGGCGAGGCGGCTACAGATAAAATTCTAGTATCGAACAACTCAGACAAAGTAGAAACGGCTGTTCTTTACGCAGTGGATGCGATTCCTTCCAATACAGGGGCGTTTACTTGTAAACAAAAGGCTGAGGAGGTCACTGAAGCTGGGAAATGGATATCACTCGCAAAGCAGGAGGTGCAGCTCAAGCCTGGTGAGTCTGATATCGTTAATTTCTCTATTACGGCACCGAAGAATGCGGATGTTGGTGAGCATAATGCTTGTATCGCAATTGAGAGCAAGGATGATAATGGCGAAGTGAGCGGTAATCTTCGTATTCGGACACGCTCAGCAATTCGTGTTGCATTGACTATTCCTGGCACGCTTCATAGAGAAGTTGTCATTGATTCTTATAATGCTGCAGTCGAAAACTACCACCAGCGTTACACCATTACACTCAGCAATACAGGTAATGTCTCTTCTGATAGTGATGTGAAAGTATCTCTGCGCAGCATGTTTGGCGAAGTAATCTATAAAAACAGCGGTCAGTACCCAATTTTACCTGGCAACAAGCTGGAACTCTCGTTTGAAAATGATAAATCACCGTTCTTCGGTGGATGGTATACGGCAGATGCATCAGTGCTCTATGACAAAAATGCGACAAAGTGGGGCACTCAGGCCGTAGGGTCGCTCGAAGAGGTGAGGGCAAAGAGTATTACTGTATTCATAATGCCGCAGCCGTTGGCGCTTGCCTTGTACGCGCTGGTTGTAGTGGTTCTCGGGTGGGGTATCGCCTACCTAGTAGGGCGTCGCCGTCGAGTGCGACATATAGCAGACACATGGTATGAGCACACTGTAAAAGTTGGTGACACACTTGAAGATCTCGCGACTAAAACTGACACTACTTGGCAGCAGATCGCTAAGGCAAACGGCATTAAGCCACCGTATGCACTCGCTACCGGTAGCGTTGTACGACTTCCTAAGGAACTTCCAAAGACGACAAAAAAGAAGAAAATTATTGTAAAAGGCTAAGTTGCATGCGAATAAAGCAGCGTATCTATATTGCGGTAGCTTTTATAGCTTTGCTGCTGCAGCCTCTTATATCTATTCCGGTACCTACTGAAGCAGCAACTGTCAATACAACATTGAGACCAACTTCCACTGTTTCAAATACGCAGTGGACTGCTGCTGGTACTGCAGACGGGTCATGTGTGGGAATATGCGAGTATATTGACGAATATCCTTCTGATGGTGATACGAGTGGTATGGTTGGGGCGGCATCTCAGGGGCCGACGGCGACATTTGGAATTGGAGGTTCAAGTACAAGCGGACAAACGGCAACGGCAATAGATGTGCATGTGGTTGCTAAGGGTAATGCCAACGCTGGAACCGGCTTCCCTCCGGTGACGGTTTCATTGACCATCGGTGGCAATACGATAACACCTGCAAATCAGATATTTGCCTCAACATCTTACCAGGATCTCACATGGTCGTTTACCGGCACGTGGACCAAGGCTGAAGTAGACGCGGCGACAGTTACGATTAGCAAGCGTCTCAATGGGCTGCAGCCAGGGATGACTGTGTCGACAATGTACATTAATGTAACATATACTCGCCCGCTGCACACCCAGACGGCTTCGCGGCTATATGCAAATGCCGACAGTGCTACGCCTGGGTCTCCAAAGGCAGCAACCAATACTTCTATTGAGACATCAAAGGACGTGCCATTTCGGTTACGAATGGGCATAACACCGACAGATATGACATGGGAGTCAGGGTCTTGGGGGCCTCACAATAATATCTACAAGCTTCAGTATGCGCAGCTGACGAGTGGATCGTGTTCTGTGCAGTCATCGGGGTGGAATGATGTTGTATCGGGATCTGGTGCAATACGCTGGTATGATAATCCATCGGTTGCGAATAATGCTGCAATTAGTGATCTTGGCTCAAATGATGTGGCGGTAAGCGGAACGCGAGTACCGCAAACGTATCGTGAAAGCAACAACTTTACGAATACTAGTTCTATTACCACATCGCAGACGGGCATTTGGGACTTTTCACTCGTATCATCGGGCCAGCCGGCTGGATTATCATTTTGTTTCCGGGTTATTAACAACGACGGCACTGATCTTAGCTCATATATGTCTGCATCCTACCCTCAGATTCTGCTGACTGGCGACCTGGGGGTGACAATAGTGAATGTTAGCGACACCGAGGTGCCATCTCCACTGGTACTGTTCTCGTCTACTACCAGCAAGACAAACCAATGTACAAATACATCGGCCACACTTGGAACGGCAAGCCAGCGAATTAGGGTATCGAATGCCTTGGTGACAAATGGCTGGAACGTGAGCTTGGCGGCTGCAAACCCTACTGATCTATGGACGTCCGGCTCATCCTATTATGACTTCAATGATGCGTCGGGATGTAGCGATGGAGTTGATGGTGATGCCTGGGGAGGGCGCATGTCGGTAAATCTCACACCGGCAACTATTACGCCATCAAGCGGGTGTACGAATACCGGTGTTAGTAAAGGAAGTAATGCAGCATTTACCGAAGGGACGACTAATGCTATTACACTATTTTCGGCAACATCTGGAGCGGCACGATTCTGCGATTGGTATTTAACTGCAGCGTCAGTAACCCAGCAGGTTCCCGCTCAGACACTCCCGGGGACATTCTCCCTTACTATGGTGTTAACGGTGACAGCTCAATGAGGCGAAGAATAACGAGTGCTCTTATGCTAGTTATTGGTGTGGGCACTTGTGTTGCGCCTTCACTGATGGCTACGCCCGTTGAAGCGGCAGCACAGGACTATACGTTTAAGATGTGGATTGCTCCGATAGAGTGTACGCGAAATACGATATCTGACGGAGTCACGACAAATGTAATTTTAACTCCAAAAGAGTGTGATGACTTGCTCCACCCGCCAGTAAAACCTGACAAGCCTGGTGTGCGGCCCAGTCCAGTACCGAATGCACCGGATACGGGTAGGTTTAGTGATATATGGACGACAAGTCTGATGGGGTGTATTTTGGTGGTCTTTGGTATAAGCGTCATTATTTTGATCGTCCGCGATCTTCAAAGGCTTCGCTCTAAGCGCTTGCAGAAATAAGCTGCATACCGTATAATTGCCAGGAAGAGTTTCCTCTTTACCGGATCTTGCGAAAAGTGTACAATTTCGTAAATCGCGGGAAGAAAAGCCTTGTAGCGCTGTCTTTGCTGGACGAGCTACAAAATAACGTAAATAAATGGGAGTATAGTTTTTCTATGCCTACAATCAATCAATTGGTGCGCAAGCCACGCAAGACTGCGGCTAAGAAGTCGAAGTCTCCGGCGCTCGGTACAATCCATAACGCACTCAAGACTCGTTACTACGACCGCCAGGCTCCTTTGAAGCGTGGTGTATGTATCAAGGTAACAACCAAAACACCAAAGAAGCCAAACTCAGCGCTTCGTAAGGTTGCTCGTGTGCGCCTGACAAACAAGCAAGAGGTGTGGGCTTACATCGGTGGTGAAGGTCACAACCTCCAAGAGCACGCCGTTGTGCTCGTACGCGGTGGACGTGTGCCGGATCTTCCAGGTGTTCGTTACCACATCGTTCGCGGTTCATTAGACCTTCAGGGTGTTAATGGTCGCAAACAAGGCCGTTCGAAGTACGGTACAAAGAAGGAGTCTAAGTAATGCCACGTAAAGTTACTAAAAAGCTCCAGCGCGAGCTTAAACCAGATCGTAAATACCAGAGCGTACTCGTACAGCGTCTTATCAATAAGTCTATGCTTGATGGCAAAAAACTTGTTGCTGAGAAAGCGGTTTACGGCGCACTTGAAGAAGCTGCAAAGAAGCTAAAGAGTGAAGACCCACTTGAAGTGTTTGAAAAGGCACTCAAGAACATCTCACCAAACTTTGAAGTAAAGAGCCGACGTGTCGGTGGTGCAAACTACCAGATTCCATTCCCTGTGCAGGGCCACCGTCAGCTGCACTACGCATTCTCATGGCTTGTCCAGAGTGCACGTGCTCGCAGTGGCATGCCATACGAAAGGCGACTTGCTGCTGAGATCGTTGACGCATACAACGAAGCAGGCAACGCCTTCAAGAAGAAGGAAGACACACACAAGATGGCAGAGGCAAACCGCGCCTTTGCACACTTTGCTCGCGGATAATCTAATCTTCGGCCGTGAAAGATCGCTCGCTCAAAGGGCGATCTTTTATGTTGTGGGTAAAATCCAAATAAATGCTTGACGTCATGAAAATGCCTATGCTATAACAATGGTAAATGGGAATAATACAAAAATCTATGAAGGTAGCAGATTAATATGGCCGAGGGCGAACAAACATTTGTTTGTCCGCCTCATTTGCCGCCGCGCGAAGCTTGGAAAGTTAATCCCGACACGTTTCGTAAATTCTTTGCCCCGACTGATGACAGAGGGTTTGTTATTCCCGACGCGACAGTAGAGGTAGTAAAATCACTCTTTCTTGACGACTATGAATGGCCTATAGATTTCTCGCATCAGGAAACGCGTCCCGATGTACATCACTTCCAGTGGCTGGCTCGACGCTATGACCCTATAGAATTTAGCGGACGCACAATACCATATCGATTTCGTGAACTACCGTCCATGAAAGGCGTGGTGCCACGTCAGTTTCATAATGTTATTCATGCAGTAACGATACCGCCAAGTGTACCTAAATATCGCGACATGGCACAGCATATAGACGCTTACAGCAGCGCCAATCATTTGCATAGGAGTGCGGAAAACACGCTTGAGTCGCTTGCATTGTTCGCACTGCGCAAGCTTCAGGTGGACTCAGAGGATCAAGTTGCCAATGATATTTTAATTTCTCGTTTCGACCGCCAGTTTCGTGGATACCAAATGAATCTTGAGCGCTTCCTGGGCCTGGCAGGCCTTGAGGCATTTCGGCTCGATGATCCAAAGTTTTCTCGGCGTAAGCCGCACGAAATAGCAAAGCTACTTGCAAAAGTGGTTCGGCGTCGTGAGTTTAATTTCGTGTCCGAGTTTAAAACGGCAGCTTGATTCGCAGTGAGCGTGTAGCGTCTTTCGCCTGTAGTGACTCCGGCGCAACACGGATGACTAGGACGAACGCCAGCATGACGGCAAATCCGCACATGATAGACGGAATACCGGCGACGGTTGAGGGATCTATGATGTTAAACGCAGTTGTGGGGATAATAAAGGACAGATAGCCGATCCCTAAGGCGTAGAGTGCTCGAGAGATACCTTTTTTACTTTGCGCGGCAAAATTATATGCACTCAAAGTACCAATCAATAGCCACCCGTAATAGTAGAGGCTATATAGCCACGATGCGCCGCTTTGTGTATTGAAAACGGCATAGTTCGCATAGCACGTATGACCTGAAATGGCCTGAATACCAAAGACAAAATAAGTGATAAAGGCTGCTGCGGAAAGATAGGCTGCAGGCACTAAGATTCGAGATTTTCTACCAGCAATCGCATGTGCCAAGTGAAGTCCGAGTGGGGGAAGCATAGTGATCGAGGCGTAGCCCATGCGTGACCAAGTGCCGCCATTTACGCCTATTCCGCCGCAAAGAAGGTACTCGGTTCCCTGAAATATCGCCAGGAATATAAGAATTGAAGTGACAAGCCGAGTAATGGCACTCATTCTATATCTCCACAGTATATACGCGGCAAAAAAGATCTCAATCAAAAATGTCGCCAACATTACTGGCGGAGAGAAGCAATAAAAGGTAGTGGAATTTGTCTTTCGCATTAATGGGTAGTATATCATGACATATCGTTTATGCTTGACGATTGTCGCAGCCTGGGGTAGCGTGAAAAAATGAGTATACACGAGGAAATGTTTGGTAAATTTGAGTCGGTAGTTGAAGATCCGGTCATTGTATCATTTAACCAGAAGCTGCAAGAATATCAGCAACTAATTGATGATATAGTGGGCATCTCCGAGGATGAACTACGTGACATTATTATTAGCCTTGATACGGAATGGCCATACACAGGCTATGAGGTTAATGTGAGTGGATGGGCAACTTTTATGAATCCTGAAACTGAGCAGCCTGAGCGTCGATGGTTTGAAGATATAGAAATGCAGTCACGAGGGTTCATGATTGATACTGATGAGATAGTGCTTGATGGTGAAAGTGTCGCTAAGACATACCGAATTGTTCATGCTCTTCGTTAC
>JASLCR010000073.1 GCA_030145955.1 Candidatus Saccharimonadales bacterium | reverse complement strand
TTTCCACCAATCTACATGATTTTACTTCGTATGACCCTAATACTGCCGGGTGAGGCGAATACGCGTCGGCTAACAGAGAGAATTGAGCAGATTCTTTACGAACCGCCAAGCAAGCAGCTTGAGCGCAAGCCGTCGGCATCGTTCGGGGTTGGCTACAATGTGGTGTATGCGCTTGTGTTTGTGATTGTTTTTGGAGGAGTAGGCTACCTGCTATGGTCGAGCTTCCACTTTGAGCTACTACATCTGTTTATCTTCTTCCTGTTCCTTTCTGGTGCGAGCTTCCTTGGCTTCCGCTTGAGCCGCATGATTCGTGAGCTTGAGGCCGTGGGTAGCGACCAAAATGCGGTCACGACAGTACGCGATTTCCTGTACATGCCGTTTGTTGTGGTGGGGCGCTACATGAGCGAGAAGTATGCGCAGGTAAATATTGTGGCGCTTTCACTCGATATGCTAATTGAACTACCGCTCAAAACAATCCTTCGCCTGATTCGTCAGTGGGGTGCATTTATTTCTAGCAAGAAAGATGCCCTCTAGACAATATCTCATCTGTTTGGTATAGTCTTTAGAGTATTTATTTGGGCCAGTAGCTCAGCTGCCCTGTCCGAGGCGCTCGTCGCCGAGTAGAATGATAAAGCAGCAGTGCTCTAACCTTCAACTCAAAAACGAGTCGGATAAAAGCAGAGCTTTGTACATAAAATACTATCATGGGACAGTAGCTCAGCTGGTTAGAGCACCTACCTCTTAAGCAGGGTGTCGAGGGTTCAAGTCACTCCTGGCCCTCCAAGTAAAGAACGTCGACACTTTCGCTACCGGTCGGCGTTTTTTATTGGTTGAAACGTTGCCCAAATAAAATAGCCAGCACCGCGCTGGCTATTTTAAGTACTACTTGTACTACTGAACAGTTGGTGCAGTGGGTGGCGTTTGATTAGTGTCATCAGCCACTGGTTGAGCTGGAGTTGCTACTGGCTGCGAAGCAGGAGCAACAGGTGTTACTGGCGTATCAACACGTGGTGCACCTTTGCTCTCATCCCAGGTAGAGCTGTCGGCTCCAAGCCAGATAATCCAGACTGGGCCAAGGAAGATGGCAACAAGAATAAACCAATCTTCTTTGCCAAGCTTTTTGCCAATGTTGAACATTGCAATAAACATGAATACAATTGATGCAATTTGCACGATTGGCACAAAGGCAAGTAGCGCCCACCAACCTTTTTGTCCACCGATCTCAAGAAGCTTCCAAGAATTATATACTGGCACCCAAGCAATCCATGACGGAACACCTGCTTTCTTGAAGATCTTCCCAAGAAAAATCGCCATAACCACATATATTGCGATGAAAAATACTAAATATACAAGCAAAAAGCCCATTACTGCTGCCAGAACGAGCCCCGTATCTGCGCTCGTCGATGTACTAGTACCGTACATGTTCGGATCGTATGTACTATAACTATCCATTCCTTATTCCTCCCTTTGAATAATATGTTATCAGTATACCACGTGGTAAAATTGTACAAGTGAAAATACTTTTAGGTAGCGAACTAGCAGGGTTTATTAAAGAGCGTCAGGCGCGGCAAGTGCGTGCACTCCGCCAGGCGGAGCATATTGCGCCGAAGTTGGCGATTGTGCAGACGACTGACGATCCGGTAATTGAAACCTATGTGCGAATGAAGCAGCGATATGGTGCAGATATTCTTGTTGAGGTGACAGTACACAAAGTGGCAAGCGATGAGCTTTTTCAGACGATTGATATGCTTAATAACGATAAAAGTGTGCACGGCATTATTATTCAGCTGCCACTGGCAGATATGTCGCAAACCGAAGAAGCGGTTAATATGGTGCATCCCGAAAAAGATGTTGATGGGCTTGGTACGGGCGCCGTGTTTATTCCTGCTACACCAATGGCGATTGATTGGCTGGTTGCCGGCTATAACGTGACGCTACGAGACAAAAAGATTGCGATTGTTGGCAATGGACGTCTTGTTGGGGCACCACTTGCGAAGCTATGGCAAGCGGCTGGGCATTCAGTGACAGTATATGACCGCACGAATAGCGAGGAGCTTGAGGCTGAACTACAAGAGAGTGATGTGATTGTGAGCGCTACGGGTGTGCCGGGGCTGATTACCTCTTCGATGGTAAAACCAAATGCTGTTGTAGTTGATGCAGCTACCTCTGCCGAGCACGGTAAGATTGTTGGTGATATTGATGAGTCGTTACGTGCCCGCCAAGATCTTACTATTACGCCTGAAAAAGGGGGCGTGGGGCCACTAACGGTCTGCGCATTGTTTGATAATGTTATCCGTTCAGCAAGACTTGTCGCTGAGGCGAATAATTCTGAGAGTTAGACTAAAGCCCAAGAGTTTCTTTAACGCGGCCAACTACTTGGCTTGGCGTGAAATCTGCTTTTACAATGTAGCTTGAAACATTAAGCGAACTAAGAATTTTCGGTGATTCTTCCTGACCCATGTTGGTGAGAATGATAACGGGGAGATCTTTGCCCCAGTCGTGTTTGCGTATTTCTGCCAGTGCTTCATCGCCGCCCATTTCTGGCATTTGAAGGTCAAGAAGAATGATGTCTGGGCTAAAATCTTTTACAAGAGCCACGCCGCGTTTGCCATTGTCGGCAAGTTGCACTTCAAACCCATCAGCCTCAAACTTCAGGCGATACATCTGGCTAATAGTCTGGTCGTCTTCGATGATGGCAATTTTTGTCATATATATACTGTAGCATAATGTTGCATAGCCACCGAGGTGTGATAAAGTGTAAATAGTAAACTGCTGTAATAAACAAAACAATATAAATGAAAACAGTAACAATCGAAACCTCTCTTATTGAGGCGGTAAAGCGACAAGACGAACTAACACCTTTTATGCTGACAGATCTCGGTATTATTCAGCGTAATTGCCGTAATTTTCGAGAGAGCTTGCCATCATTTCGACTTTTCTATGCCGTGAAGGCACTTTTTACTGACGATATTATTAAGGCAATGGATCAACTTGTTGATGGATATGACGTTGCATCTATGGGTGAGGTTCATCGTCTACTTAATTTAGGGGTTAAGTCTGAAAGACTTCACTTTAGCAATCCAGTAAAGTCAAACCGAAGCATTGTTGAAGCTCACTCATTGGGCATAGGTACATTTACCGCTCAGTCGGAACAGGAGCTTGAAAAAATTGCTGCTAATGCCC
>JASLCR010000070.1 GCA_030145955.1 Candidatus Saccharimonadales bacterium | reverse complement strand
TATACGTGTGCCTCTACATGATGAATCGGGTAGAGTGGTTTGTTGTGAAGGAGGGCGAGAGTGCGGGCAGTAAGAGTGCCAACTAGCAGCGAGCCAAACAGTCCTGGCGCGTAGGTAACAGCAATCGCGTCGATGTCATCCCAGGTACAATTTGCCTCGGTGAGTGCTTGTTTGATAACTGGGTTGATTGCTTCCAGGTGGCTACGGGCGGCAATTTCGGGTACGACTCCACCGTATTCTTTATGAATATCGATTTGTGATTGGATCACGTTGGAATACAGCACCTGGCCGTCTTCAACGACAGATGCTGCTGTCTCATCACAACTCGATTCAATTCCAAGAATTTTCATTATTACTACTGTATCATGCTTGCTTCCAGGTGCTATACTAAAGAAAGATATGAGGGAACAGTTAACGGCACTGCAACGCAAAGTAGTATCGCTTCGCAACGGTAATCCGACGAAGTCTATGACGCTAATTCTTGTTGCAGGTGATTATGGTAAGACAACCACGGCAACACTTTTGAAAGGTATTTTGACGGAAGCGGGGCGTAAAACCGCGCTGATTCCTGATCGCTACCGACAGTCGCTGAGCAGTTTTTATACAGGCCTGGCTCGAGCAAAGAAACAAGGTTTTGAGACCGCAATTGTTGAAGTGGATAATGCGTTACTTGATGCGGGTGCGCTTGGTGACAGCAACATTGACTGCCTGGTTGTGAGCTCTGATGTAAGCCGGCTCAGTGAACTGCTGAAGCTAAATCCACAACACCTCGTGGTTCCTACTGGTCTTGAAATTCCTGCAGGCTCAGTTGAGCCGTATCAGCACATTACGGTTGGCGAAGAAATCGCGGCTGATGCTCGCATAGAGTCAATGAAGCTGTATCGTAAGGGGACAGAGCTCCGCATGGTGATTGATCATCAGACGAAGCTTGAAATTGCAACTCAACTAGTGGGGCGCATGAATGCGAAAGATCTTGGTGTGGCCGTTGCAGCAGCGTATGTACTTGGTGTTGAACTTTCTGTGATGCAAGAAGGGGTTGCCGATATTTCGCCACTTGAAGGTCGTTTTGAGCGGCTCGAGACTGCCAAGAAAAATGATTGCTATGTCGATGCAGGCGGGTCGCTTGAAGCACTGCGAGATGCAGTTACTTCTGCGAAGCAACTAGCAAAACGTCGATGTGTGGTGGTGCTTTACGACGATAAACTGACCAGGGAAATGATCGATATCGCAAAAGAAGGCTCAGATCGACTATTTGTTGTCGACTTTAGCGGTGTGACGCCAGGCGGTGTCGAAGTGGTAAATGATGGTAAAACGGCAGCAGAGAAGGCGCTTCGCGGTGCAAATCAAGATGATCTTGTACTTTTCTACGGTAGGTCGTATACCGCCAACAAAGACGACAGTATTACCGTAAAAGAATATCTCAAGGAGAATGAAGAACGTGCGCCAAGTAGTTAAGAAACTGATTCCTAAAAAAGTATTTCGGCAGATTGAGCCACTAGGGCATAAGCTCGAGGCCATGGCTGCAGCATCTGCTCAAGGTCTGCCAGCCAAAAAGCTTAATGTCATCGGTGTAACAGGGACTAATGGCAAGACAACAACGTCATTTATGATTCATCGTATGCTCACAGAGGCTGGGTATAAGGTTGGGTTGCTGACGACAGTGGCAAATGGTGTCGGAAATGACATTACACCGCAGGTGCAACACATGACAACTGTGTCGGCACCACTACTCAATAAGCGACTGAAGGAATTCCAGGAGCAAAATGTTGATTGGGTGGTGCTCGAGACGACCTCTCATGCATTGGCGCAAAGTCGTGTTTGGGGCGTGCCGTATCAGATTGCAGTGATGACAAATATCACGCACGAGCATCTTGATTATCACGGCACGTTTGAGGAATATTTGGCTGCAAAGCGCCGCATGTTTGAATTGGCGGCGAAACACCCCAAGGGCTTTGGTGTCATTAATGCTGATGATCCAAATGCCGATAAATTTTTAGCGGCGATTCCAAACGCAGTAACGTATGGTCTTAAAGATGGCGACCTGGTAGCAAGCGATGTAAGGCTCGCAAGCGACGGAAGCCGCTATAGAGTGAAAGTTGATGGCGAAGCGTACGATATCCATTGTCATATTCCGGGTGAATTCAATGTGGCAAACAGCCTAGCGGCGATTGCCGTTGGCCGGCACCTTGGTCTTTCTCAGCAGCAAATAGAGCAGGGAATTGCTGCTCTAGAAAACGTTGAAGGCCGTATGATGACGGTTGACGAGGGGCAAGATTTTAGTGTAGTGGTTGATTTCGCGCATACACCAGATTCCTTTGAGCGACTCCTCTCGGATCTTCGTAAACACACAAAAGGCAAACTAGTGGTGCTATTTGGTTCTGCTGGCCGTCGCGACGAAGCGAAGCGTTGGACGCAAGGTGAAATCGCCGGCAAGTATGCCGACGAAGTAGTACTGACCGAGGAAGATGACCGCGATATCGATGGTAATCTCATTCTTTCTCAAATCGCCGAAGGCGCAGAGCGCTCAGAAAAAACGAAAGACAAAGATATGTTCCTCGTTCTCGACCGCGTAGAGGCAATTAATTTTGCGATGACTCGTGTGAAATCTAAAGACGACACAGTCGTACTTCTTGGTAAAGGACATGAAAAAACCATTGAGCGAGCTGATGGCGAACATTCTTGGGATGAAGTTGCTGAAGCGAGAAAAGCTATTACCAATTCATTGAAGTAATCGTATAATTGTCGACATGAAGGAAATCCCCAACCCACCAAGAGAGGAGCATTCAACAAAGTCTCGTAGATTTGCGGAATATATCTTATCGGGTTTGAAATATACTCCTCTAGTTTTGGTTCTGGACCGTCCTCCTAAGTCGCAGAAGAGACCTTCGGTTATAGAGATTTCCCCAGAGGTCAGAAATAAGCTGATGCAGGATGATGTCGAAATATTTGAAGAGTTCTACTCTATAGGGCCTGATGAAGAAGCTAAGACTCGCTATAAGCTTGAAATTAGTGATTAAGAGATAGTGTAGTGCACCGAATGTAACCACCACCTTTAGCGAGTTCGGTAATTGCTGGAGTAAAGACGCGTAGTCCGCGAGCTTCAAGCTCGGCTTTAAAGTGGGGTGCACGGGCACTCATGACGACGGCCTCACCGGTAGAGACAAGATTACAGGCGAAGGCTTCTTTTGCTTCTGCTTCCGAAACGATGATTTTCTCAAATCCTTCGAGCTTCTCGAGAGTTTCGCGACTTTCTGGAGTAAAGGCCTCGGGGCAGTAGGCGATGGTGCCCCAAGAGTTCTCAGAGGGACCTTTGATGATTGATAGCGCGAGGTCGATGTCGTAGTAGAAGCTGTCTGGCCAGCCAGACGAGGCATTTATCTGCTCGTTGCCATTTTCATCGAGTTGCGGCATGGCTTGCAGCTGAACACGAGTGTAGCCAAGTGTATTAGCCACAAATTCTTGGGCACGCGGATCGCTGCGGTACTGGCTGCCGCAAAAGAGGTAATCACCGCACGGTAGGGCATCGCCTTGGCCGCTGAATTTCCAATCTTCGGGCACGTGAATTACTTCGATACCTTGCTCGGCGAGGATATTTTCCGCCCAAGCTTCTTCGGCTTTGCGAGCCTCTGGTAAGCGGGCAAGTACAGCCTTGTTGCCGCGCACGAGCGCCCAGTTGGCGGTGTAGACACCGTCTTGGCTATCTGGAGTAACTGGTACTTGTATAACCGTGATGCCAGCTTCTTCAAGAAAGCTTTTGATCTGCTCATGCTCCTGGGTAGCACGAGTGGTATCGACAGATTCATCGGCGTAGTAAGGATTGATTGGCTGGTCGTTGCTGAAGTACTCAGCGCTCGACATGATAACGGAAGTGTTTATAAGACTCATGATACTCAGTATACCTTGATGCGAGTATGAAACCCTATAAGCTATTTCTGTATGGGTTCTGGAGAATCCCAACCCGGTTCTTTTGAGTCAGTGTCGTAATTATAAGTAGGATTTCGTGGCTTTGAGGTATAGCTATCGTGTCTTTACCGCTTGGTGATTAACGACATTGTGTCGAATATCACCAAATTGAGTGTCTTTCTGTAGGTCAACAACTGCCATAGTCCAATCGTTAGGTACTTCATCAAACGGTGGTCGAACCCCACTATTCCATGCTTGCTCTGTGACGCCATTGTTAAATGCGAGTGTCTTCGCAAATTCACGAGCAATTTCAGGGTTATTAACAGTCTCTTGCTTTAGCTTGTCCGCAACAGATTTTGGCAAGGTCACCTCTACCCATAACTGATTACCGCCACGTCCGCTTTCGGTGGCGTACACTGGACCCTCATAGAAGACAGTCTGAGCACCATCGCGACGATTATTACCGTTAAACTGGTATGCGACCTTAACGCCAGACTCTTGTTGACCTGTTGCGGGGTTAGTAACCATAGTCGGAACTTCACCGTCAGGGACTTGTTTTTCAATCTGTTGAGTTTTCTTCTTAAACCGTCCGCCTACCTCGATTACTTCTGTAACTGTCTTATAGCGAGTAGTTGTGTCTGGCTCAAAGAGGAACGCTTCGGCAGAACCACCATACTCGAGCTTTTCTCCGACATGACGACTATTTTGAGGTAAGCCATCGCCAAACGAATTAAAGCCGTCAATAGGGCGGTAATCGCCAGAGTTAGACTTTAATATCAGGTCTTTTGGTATATCGGTGTAAATACGAGTCGCACCTTTTGCGGCTCGCGCAACCTCACCGATAAGAGCTTGCCGTTCTTTTTCGCCAGTATCACCAAAGGCTTCGGCTACTTTTCGACGGGCGTCGTCGACTGTTGATTGAGGTTGCTCGGCTCGTCCTGCATAGCGGGCGTTAATGCGCTCCTGAGCCTCGCGCATTTCGGGGGTGTCTGCGATGGATTCAGAGCTAGATGAAACTTCCTTATTGTGCTGTTTAATCAACTCATTGATTGCTGCTGCACGGTTGCGAGGATTGAACCTATTGCCATCGGGTGCGGTTTGAGCAAAAAGATCAATATTATCTTCGACGCTCATTAACATCTCGTTAAGTAGTTTTACACCATCAAGCGCAATTCTTAAATTGATAGTTTCGGCAGAGCTTCGAGTGCCACCGTGGGGAGTCTTCAAGATGGTCTCTAGTTCTTCTCGCCGGTCAGCGATAGCATTGAGCGCATTAGTATTCTCGTCTACTTCAAGCGTACCTAGCTGTTCAAGTGCTGCTGCATGAACTCGTTGCTTCACACTAAACTGCTGGTCGGTCAATTCACCGGCTTCATTATCATCTTTGTGACGCTCAAGACTTGATTCGGTAAATGAACCAATAAGTGCAAGCGCCTCTTCTGGGTTGAGCGTACCATTTCCCTCACGATGAGGAGGTAGCTCTTGTTTCCAAGCTTGAGGTTCGTTTTGCTGTGAAGGTAATGTTTCGCTCATGGTGGTGGTTTTTGTTTTACAATAAACTCTATTCAAATTAGCATATTTTGTGCTTTATGTCAATATACTAACGCTTGAGAAGAGAATTTTAGCTCTGTAGATTTACTATCCAAGCCTATGGAGCGTCTATGCGTAACTAATATATAAAATTATTAGTAATAGGACTCATGATGCTTCTTGAAGTAGAGTCGTCGGACAAGCTTCTCGATATATTTTGTCCATAGCTTGGCTTTTAACGGTCGTACTGGTACTTCATAAGCGCCGACGTACTCAGTGACGGTTTTGTTAAAACTCGTCTTGAAACGCCCGAGACCGTAGAAGGGGTGGCCGGGGTTCTTAATCTCGGCGATTGGTGGCACACCAGCCAGATCGTGTTCTTTGGATCCCTTTGCCTTCGCCCATTTGATTACTTCCCATTGGAGGAGGTGGCTTGCTCCGTACACGACGCGCTCGCGCACGCTTGCCCCATCTTTATACATGCTTTTTTCTCCTTGTACCATGGCAAAAGCGCCGGCAACCGGCTGATTGTCGACATAGGCGAAGAAGAGCGCCCCATTATCACCGTATGTTCGGTAAAATTCTTGGTAATATTTTGGAGAACGAATCACAAAGCCTGCTCCTGTAGCAGTACCTTTAAACAGGTCGTACATGATTTGGCAGTTTTCATCAGTGGGTTCAACCTTTTTTACGGTCACACCGTCGCGCTCGGCTCGACGAATGGCATGGCGGCCTTTTTGGTTGAGATTTTTCATGATTGTATCGAGATCGGGCGAAAGATCAACCAGTACGGTGGCGTAGTTGTATTGAATAGGGCGAGTCTTGATAAGGTGCAGGTCAGATACATTTACGGTATGATCGAGCTCCGGCTCAATTTTGACTGTAAATACACCTTCTTTGTGGGCGAATTCCGTTAGTTTGGGTAGTAGTTTGGCGAGCTGCTCCTTGGTGGCAATGCCTGGCCCCTTCGGACAGTACCAAACCTTGCCAAGCAAGGGGATGGTTTTTTCAATGATACTCAATGCGCATTCATCACTTAAGATATAGCGTGGCGTCCAACCACTGGCTAATTTTAACTGAGTAAATTCATAGCCCTGCAGAATATTTCCACCGCTCGGGTTTTGATTGATAATATCATTCCAATTTTCGATTTCAGATTCTGTCGCGTAGCGAATATTCATACACCTAGTATAGCTAAGTATGTCTATCGGTGGGAACTATTCGTTTTGTGCCTGGTCGATAACTTCTTTAATGTCGGTGCCATCAACAAAATGTGGGTTTCGCGTCTGCTGTTCGAGGTATGCTTCAATAAAAGCTTCATTCTCAGCTGGGGTTGTCGGAGGCATGTATGTCGTATTAAAGACATCGCTAACATCTGTGAGCCGCTGGATGCGAGACATCGGGTCATCTGCATCATAGACCTGTGCTCCTTCTAAGTCGATATAGCGGAGTTTCTGTGAAGAATCATAAGCAATATTTTTCGCCTGTGCATCGCCATGAATAATTTTGTGGTTATGAAGGCTAGCGAGCCATAGTCCGGCAAATCCCAAGGCTTCTTCCCTAAGTTGAGTACCTGACTCCATATTCCACAGAATATTATCGAGCGTAAGTACACCGTGTTCATATCGAGTAAGATAGCCAATTTTATCAGTATTTGGCTGTCGTACGAAGCCAATTGGTTGAAATGACATATTGTCGCCAAAGCGCCGATTTACTTCAAGGCTGGCATGTAGCTCCCGAGGTGCAGCAACACGATTAAGGTATTTGGTTGCAACCAGTTCGGCTATCGGATGAGTTGAGTCACCAGCTATATGGAGCTGGCCAAACTGCACTTCATGACGGCTGTTTTGCCTACCCGCCTCAAGCTTAGGTATTACAGTAAGGTCAATATCGTGAGGGCGCATATTTGGCTGGTCGGCAGCTTCGAGGCTAATCCCAGATATATGTTCAGGTAGTAAGAGTAAGTGTGAAGTTGAAATCGCCCCAAGCTTTGATGCAAGTCGACTATCGGTAAAGTCGCCGCCACGCTCTCGAAGATAGCGCGGGCCAAGGTATGACATTGTTTCCAGTCCTGATTGGATTGGAGCGCCATCGATACGAGTAGAGGGCGTATACATGTATTTATTATAGCATAAGTAATAAGGATTGTCCATGGCTACTAAGCAAATTAGCACTCACACTTGACGAGTGCCAATCATCCCGGCTACAATAGACGTACAAGTTAAAAAACGGAGGATATTTTATGAGTACACCTATCAAACCTCTGGCAGATCGAGTCGTGGCAGTGCGCGAAGAAGCGCAAACGAAGACTGCTTCGGGACTCTATCTTCCAGATAACGCAAAAGAAAAGCCGGTGCTCGCGAAAGTCGAGGCAGTTGGCCCAGAGGTAAAGGGCATCAAAAAAGGCGATCGTATCCTTTACAAGGAATACTCTACGACCGAGATTAAAATTGATAATGTAGAATATCTTATCGTCAAAGAAGAAGATATTCTCGGGACGATTGCATGATGCTTGAGACAGTGCAGCATGTGATGGCGGTTGTCTTTTGTGCTGTACTTATTGTTATTTTGAGCGTCATTTTGGTAATGGTGCGCAAGCAGAACAAAAAGATTTCTGATCTTGAGATGAAAATGAAGGCCCAGGAAATGCGAGAAAAGGAGGCAGCTGATGGCAAAGAAAGTATTTTATGATGACGATGCGCGTGCACGCGTGCTTGGTGGTGCAAAAGCACTCTATGATGCAGTAAAGGTAACTTACGGCCCGAAAGGTCGTAATGTTGTGATTGCGAAAGGATACGGTGGCCCAACGGTAACCCACGACGGTGTGACGGTAGCTGAAGGCGTGGACCTTCCTGAAAATGATGATGAAACACTTGGCTACAAAGTCGGTGCGGAATTAATCAAGCAGGCAGCTAGTAAGCTTAATAAAGCAGCAGGTGACGGTACAACAACCGTAACGGTACTTACCTACAGCATTCTCAAAGAAGCAAATCGTCTGATTGCGGCTGGCCACAACCCGATGGAACTTAAGAAGGGTATCGAAGAAGCGGGCAAGGAAGTTGTAGCGGCGCTCGATGGCTTGAAAGAAAGCATTGAAGGTAAAAGCGATCGTATTGCGGAAGTAGCAACGATTTCTGCTGGCGATAGCGAGATTGGTAAACTGATTGCCGATGTGATGGATAAGGTTGGCAAAGACGGGGTGATCACCGTTGAAGCTGGTCAGAGTCTTGATATGGAATCGGAAGTTGTCGAAGGCTTCAGCCTTGATAAGGGCTGGGCAAGTGCGTTCTTTGTAACCGATGCCGGCCGCCAAGAGGCGGTGTATGACAAGCCGTCAATTGTGATCACCGACAAGAAGATTTCAACGGCTCAAGAGCTGCTTCCATTGATTGAGAAGCTTGCTCAGGCAGGTAAGAAAGATATCGTGCTTGTAGCCGATGAGGTGGATGGTGAGGCGCTTTCTATCCTGGTACTCAATAAGCTCAAGGGTGTGCTCAATACTGTCGTGGTTAAAGCACCGAGTTTCGGGGATCGTCGCAAAGAGATTATGGCTGATATGGCCGTACTAACTGGTGCAACTGTTATTTCTGAAGACCAGGGCCTAACATTTGAGAACGTTGGCCTTGAGGTAGTTGGTAGCGCACGCAAGGTGATCGTTGGCAAGGATGATACGACGATTATCGAAGGCGCAGCAACTGACAAAGAAGTTAAAGACCGCATTACGCAAATTATCGTTCAAGCAGACAATGCTACGAGTGAATATGAGAAAGAGCAGTACGAAAAGCGTGCAGCAGCTCTTTCTGGTAAAGTAGCGGTTATTAAAGTTGGTGGAGCCACTGAAACAGAGATTGATGAAAAGAAATTCCGCGTTGATGACGCGGTAGCCGCAACAAAAGCGGCGCTTGCTGAAGGTATTGTTGCCGGTGGTGGCGTGACGCTCGTGAACTTATCTGCAACGATAAAAGTAGAGGGAAGTGATAGTATTGCAGCTGGTCGCCAGATCTTGAAGGATGCGCTTCGTCAACCATTCTTACAAATCACCAGTAATGCTGGCTTGAACTCCGAAGCGCTTCTGGCGCAGGTTGAAGCAGGTAAGCCTGGTTTTGGTGTAAACGTAATGACACCAGAAAAAGGCTTGGTAGATGTGAAGAAGGCAGGTGTAATTGACCCAGCACGTGTGACGAAAGAAGCCGTACAAAATGCGGTATCGATCGCCTCAACTGCGGCAACCATGGGCGCGCTTGTAGTGGAAATTCCTGAAAAGGAAGCTCCAGACATGAGTGGCATGGGCGGTGGCATGCCAGGGATGATGTAAGCAGTCAAGCTATAATAACAAATGATGCCCCAGGGGCATCATTTGTTATTAAGTTTCTTGTAATCCTGTTTGAAAATTTGCGAAAGAACCAAAGCGCTGCACAATATACGATTTACTTGGGAATTTGTCTTGTTTGTAAAGCTCATTTACCTCGAGTTGAGTTAACTTACCATCTGCGGGACTTAAAGCTCGGCCCAAACTTAGAAGCTCACTGTCGCTGTAGCGATCCCATGCGTATAGAGTTGGGAACCCACACGCTTCCTGAAGGCTCGCAAGCGAGCCGAATCGACTTTGAATTAAGGAATTACTAGGAAACTTAAGTTCTTTGCTGAGACGTCTCACATCTCCAGTTGTCAGTCGCGCACCTGCGCCTAACTCTAACGCCAAATCAACCAACTCTTGATTACTATAAGTTGACCAATCTACCTTTTTTCTAGTTTCAAAGCCACATGCATGATGAAATTCTATTATCGATCCAAATATACCGACAATGTAATCTTTTGAAGGGAATGCCCCTTCCTTGCTCAGAGCATTCATGTCACGCTGTTTCAATGGACTATCGGGATTTAGGGACAACGCAAGATCTATAAGATCTTGATTGGTGTAACTCGACCAGTCTCTCGCTGTATTTCGTGCGATTTTCTCAAATCCACATGCTATATGGAAATTTGAGAGTGATCCAAATCTAGTGATAACAACATAGGAAGAGGGGAAAAGATTTTGCTTGAATAAATTCTCTATCTGCCGTCTCCTAAGACGCGCATCAGGAGAAATCTCAGTCGCTAAGCTAATGATATCTTCATTGCTATACTCACTCCAGTCAATAGTATCCCTCACGTCAAATCCGCACTCTTTTTGAAAATTGACGATTGAACCAAAGCGACTAACGATAATTGTAGCACTTGGAAACACACCTTGCTTACTTAACTTATCTATAATTCTAGCTGTCAAAGGAGCATCGCTGTTAAGGCTAAGCGCCAAATCAACGAGCTCATGGTTTGTAAGTGTTTGCCATTCTTTTCTAACACTACTTAATTCTAATAAGTGGCTATACTTCTCCAGCAAATCAATAACCATCGTATCGAAATCAAACTCACCATGATTCGTACGAATAGCAAATCCATCTTCGATTGGCTCAAGAGTATCCTCGGTTGGCAGATGCTCTCCATCATCGCCCAGGGTATTCGTACCACGAGGCTTCTTTATCCGGTCGGCTAAATCTTTCACCATTGCAATGCGCTCGACATTCGCCACAAAGTCCAATACTGACACGCGGTCTTTGTCATCGGTTTTTCGCAGTCCACGCCCGAGCTGCTGCTCAAAAATTGTCTGACTCGATGTACTTCGCAAAAATACTAAAAGACGTGCATCTGGTATGTCGACACCTTCGTTGAACATGTCTCTTGTAGTGATAACTTGAAGGTCGCCATTTTTGAACTCGTCAAAGACACTCCTACGGTTTTTACTGTCAGTTTCTGAGTGATAAGCTTTGCCACCCAGCAACTCGGCCATTTCTTCGGCATGTTCAATGTCCTGACAGAAGACAATGGTCTTGACTGAACCGAATTCTAGGCCAATCTTTTTCATTTCTTCACGAATGTTATTCGCAATCATGTCATTACGAGGCTTTATATCAAATAACTCCTTAAGGGCCTTGAGGCTGTTTGCCTGGAAGCCAGATTGCATTGCTTCTTTGACGGCATCATCAAACACAATGTGATAATCAGGTGTTGCAAGCCAACCTTCCGAGAGAGCTTCGGCAAGATCCTTGCTATATAGTGCCTCACCGAAATATTCTCGAATATCCTGATCATCAAGGCGATCGGGAGTAGCCGAAAGAGCAAGCTCAAATAGTGGTTGAAAATAATCACGAACTTTCTTGAATGTAGGTGCTTCGATATGGTGAGCTTCATCGTAGATGATGTACTCAAAATCTTCAGGATCAAACTTATGAAGTGCGTTGCGAAGCGACTGAAAGGTGGCAAATGTCATATCAACATCGATATGACCCATAGGTAGATAATTTTTTGCTGAATTGAAATAGGCAAAGTCAAGATCTGGCATAAAAGACCTAAACCTCTGTTCTGCTTGTCTTGATATGTCATTTGTATGAGATACAAACAAAACTCTTGGTAAGATGGATGGAGATTGCGAGAGTTGTTCTTTGCGAAACTTCATAACATCAAAGACAGCAACAGAAGTTTTTCCAAGACCAGTTGCAAGATGCACTAAACCGCGTGTTTCGCCACGCTGGCGGGCGTCCCATAAGGCGGCCCAGGCGTCAAGTTGGTACTCGCGAACTTCAAATTCAGGGCTCGAGGGGTTTGTTTTGTCACTAGTATCTGTGGGGGCATCAGGAAAAAAATCGTCATATTTTATAAGACGATCTACAGGTCGTAGGGAATTTTGAATCCACGAAGCCACATAGCTCCGTCGTCGTTCTACTTCTGCAGTAGCCTCTTGTTCGGTAGGAGGAGTCACAATAATCATATTATAGTATATTTTTTGTAAAAATACAATAGTTTGCTAGATGTCAAGTATATGAAGCTTTCGGGTCTGGGGCTTGATACACATCATGGAGCGGTATTTTTTAATAAAAATCATCGAAGACAGCACGTTTTGGATGATGCTCTTGTTTGGTTGTGTAGAGTTTTTTCATGATGAAGTAAATCCTCTCGTATAGTGGCCCAAGATGTTCAATATTTATACCGTTGAACGTTTCCTGAGGACTTTCTTCTGCAGTTCGTAGACTCAGTTGGTGCATGATATTTCTGGCGTCATTCAGTGACTCAAGCGTATTTCGTGCGAGCTCCACAGCCTCATCAAGACTGCAATGATTACTCCGATACCTATACTGATAGATTTTATTCATAAAA
>JASLCR010000062.1 GCA_030145955.1 Candidatus Saccharimonadales bacterium | reverse complement strand
TTAGCCTTCATCTCTATATTCATCGGATCATCACAGATAGCTTGGTAAATGGCATCAAACGCTGCAGTCATACCTCCTAGTATAACGTTAACATCCTCTGTTGAAGAAGTGCGTCAGTGTACCTCAGCAGTCTTGATAAGAAATTATACGCATCTCCAAAGTATCGAAGAAGTTAATTACAAATGACTCCCTGAATAGACTCTTGAAGTATGTAGAATATATCACCCGATAGCCCTATACTGTATCTATGAATCATCTTCTCGCGGAATTACGCAAGATCGGCACCACTACTCTTTACCGCAAAGGTGAGCATCTCTTTATGCAAGGTGATACCCCTCGCTACGCAACGGCAATTTTAGGCGGCGCAGTGCGAGCCTACACAATCACACCAGAAGGTGACGAGAATATCGTCTATCTCTACGGACGCGGTAGTATCATTCCCTTGGCATGGCTTGCCGGGCAGGCGCCAGGTGCACTCTTCCACTACGAGGCGATTAACGATACAAGAGTTATTAAGGTATCGAAAGAGACTTTTATCGATAGAGTCTACTCGGACACTGATTTACTGAAAGACTTTCTTCATCTCGTTAGTCAGAGCCAGGCAAGTTTACTACTGCGCGTTACCGGACTTACACAGTCGAGGGCCGCTGAAAAAATATGCTACACACTCTACTTTCTGATGTTTCGCTATGGCATCAAACGGCGCGATGGCAGTTATCGCATTGACCTCAAGCTGACCCAGGGAATGCTTGCGCAACTTACTGGTCAAACAAGAGAGACGACCGCAAAAAATCTGAAGATACTCGAACAAGCCGGCGTTGTGTCATATAGGGGATCAACCTATACAGTACACAAACACCGGCTTGAACAATTCGTTGGCGAAGACTCCTTTCAGAAGCTACACCTTAACGGAGCTGACTAAGAAACTCGTCGTTCTCCACCCATCATCATTTTGACTATCGCAATCACGATGACCGCTCCAAGAATCGCAGTCAAGATACTTGGAATATTGAGCTGACCCGCTGGAGCTGAGATGCCAAATAAACTGAGCACCCAGCCTCCAACAAACGCACCAACAATTCCGGCGACAATGTTTGCCACCGCACCCATCTGTGCATCTGTCTTCATGATCATCGATGCGATCCAGCCTGCGAGAGCTCCAACGATGATCCAAATAATGATATCCATAATCCCTCCTTTGATTATGCCTCTATCATATCGCTACTAGTAGCAATTGTTTGTGACATTTTTCACAATTCAGAGCTTTTTAATACTATCTACAGCTTACACAAATTGTCGAGTAATTGATTCTTTTGCGTTCTTAAGACCGCCTGGTTCACCTGTATAGACGATTTGGCCGCCCCCGCGGCCGGCTTCAGGACCCACATCAATAATCCAATCGCTTGAGCGAATTACGTCAAGATTATGCTCAATTGCAACTACCGTATTACCGCTGTCGACAAGACGATTCAATATAGCAAGTAGCCGTGAGATGTCTGACATATGAAGTCCCGTGGTTGGTTCATCGAGTACGTAAATACTCCCTGATTTATGAAGCTCGCTTGCAAGTTTCACACGCTGACATTCTCCGCCAGACAGCGTACTGAGTGGTTGTCCAAGTGTAAGATATTCGAGGCCGACATCAAAGAGTGCTTGCAGTTGCTTTGAGACTGCTGGATTTTCAAAGAATGTCACCGCATCAGCAATCGTCAGATCAAGCACCTCGACAATATTTTTGCCATGCCACTGGTACTGTAAGACTTCTTCTTTGAAACGTTTACCTTCACAAATCTCACAAAGCATTTTTGCTTCTTCAACGTACGCCGCCTCAAGAGCCACATAGCCGGTACCTTGGCAGTTTTCACAAGCACCTTTGGAGTTAAAGCTAAATAGGCTCGCATCGACATTATTTTCTTTTGCAAAGCTTCTTCTAATTTCATCCATGACGCCTGTGTATGTCAGCACATTAGAGCGACTATTCGCAGCGACAGGAGTCTGGTCGATCACGATCGCATCAGGATACTGACGCACAAAAGTTTGATTAATGAGCGAACTCTTGCCCGAGCCGGCAACTCCGGTAATTGCTGTTAATACACCTGTCGGTATTGCTACACTGACATTCTGCAAGTTGTTGGCATGCGCATTTTCTATGCGCAGTTCGCCAGTTGGCTTGCGAACCGATTCTTTCAACTTGGCATGCGCACCAAGTGCCTTTCCGGTCAACGTATCAGATTTCAATAGCGCATCATACGTGCCTTCAAACATAATCGCGCCGCCATTCGATCCAGCTCCAGGACCAACATCAATCACGTGATCGGCGACTTTAATTACATCTGGATCGTGCTCTACTACAATGACCGTGTTGCCATTGTCGCGTAGTTTTTTCAAAAGCTCATTAAGTCGATGTACATCACGCGGATGTAACCCGACGCTTGGCTCATCAAAAATATACATCACATCGCTCAGAGTGCCATTAAGGTATTTCACAATCTTCACCCGCTGCGATTCACCGCCTGATAACGTATCAGTTGGTCGATCCAAGCTTAAATAGCCCAGCCCAATCTCTATCAAATGCTCAAGTCTGATGGCAGTCATGTCAACAATACTTTTTACTGTCGGGTCTTTAATGTTTTTCAAAACTTTCAGTAATTCATCAACTTGTAGCGCAGACATGTCAGCGATATTGCGCCCATCTATTTTGCTCGCCAAAGCTTCTTGGTTGAGACGTGCACCATGACACAGCGTGCACGGTGCCATACTCATAAACGGCTTCACCGCTTTTTGCGTACGTTCAGACATACTGGAGAGATCACGCGAAATATATTTGGTAGCGAAGCGACGCGCAATTCCTTCGTACGTCATATTGATACCAGCTAGTTTTACTTTGCGCGCTTCACCATACAGAAGCTCGTCCATCTCTGCATCGCTATACTCAGCTAGTTTCTTATCCGCATCCACCACATTGGCTTCAATGATCTGCTTCCAGTACCAGCCATCAACTTTATAATCGGGCAATCTGATCGCACCCTCATTCAGCGACTTCGACAAGTCGAGAGTAGCTTCAATATCGAGCCCCATATTACTACCTAGGCCCTTGCACTCCGGACACATGCCAGCCGCGTTATTAAACGAAAACATGTACACCTGAGGGACATTCGGCTGACCGATACGTGAGTATAACCGACGAACCAACGGTGCAATATCAGTCACCGTACCGACCGTTGAACTTGAACCACCACCGAGTTTTCGCTGGTCAACGATAACCGGCATATTGAGATTTGCAATACTGTCAGCTTCTGGCTGTTTCACCTTTGGCAAAAAGGTACGAATAAACGCGCTGAAGTTTTCATTCAGCAAACGCTGACCTTCCGCAGCTACGGTATCGAAAACAATTGATGATTTACCCGACCCTGATACACCAGTAAATATTGTGATCCTGTGTTTTGGTATGCGTAAGGATACGTTCTTAAGATTATTTTCACGCGCACCGATGATTTCGATATATCCACTCATAGTGAATCTATTATCTCACAGACGAAATGTGCCGTCATGACACGCGCAAGATCTTTTCTATGGCCTTACCTTTAGCGAGCTCATCGATCAGCTTATCTAGATAACGAATTTCTTGCATGATCGGCTCTTTGATTTCTTCTACTCGCACCCCGCAAATCATACCGGTGATCGATTTCCGGGCAGGATTCATACGAGCATTGGCGTAAAATGTCTCCAGGTCTGCCTTACCAATGACTGCTTGCTCGATTTCTTGCTGGCTATAGCCCGTGAGCCAAGCGATGATCTCATCGACTTCTTTTTTCGTACGGCCTTTCTTTATAGCTTTCGCAACATACAACGGATACACATTTGCAAAAGGCATAGTATAGATTCGTGGCTTTACCACAGTCATCATCCTCCCACTTCATCCAGTAATCGCGTTGCGCGCTTGACGACCGCTTTTGAGTGATGAGTTTGCTGAATTTTGAGTAGTGGAATTAACTCCGACGCTGGCAATATATTATCTGCGACAAACTTAGCGAGAGCACCCATAGTGTTGCTCGCTACAATCCAGTCTACGTCTTTGCTGCTGATATTTCTTTTCATGATCTTGGTCGCTCGGTCGCGTTGATCGGGTGAAAGATTAATCTCTGTAAATAGCTCCGCCAGATGCCATTGAATCGATGCCTGATCAATCGCGGCAACTTCATTCAATAGCCGCTCAACGTAGGGCTCCAACCAGTCAGGGTGTACACGACAAACTTTTTCAAGTGTATCGACGGCACGCATACGGACCCATGCGTCGTCGTCAAACAGGCATTGGTATAGCTCATCAAGGTGCGAGTGGTCATTTGCGACAATTTGCAATACTTCCTCAGCCCTGCCGAGTGTGTTCTTTTTACCACCCTCTTTGAATATATCGGCAAACTTCTCAGCCATGCTACCCTCCTTCTACTGTTTCTATTTTACCTCTTCACCCTCAATTGATACATGCGGCAATATCTTATCAAGCCATTTTGGCAACCACCACGCACTTTTACCTAGAAGTGTCATCACCGCCGGGACAATGGTCATGCGTACCAAGAAGGCATCAATCAAAATACCAAATGCCAAGCCGAAACCAATCGCTTGTATTGTAACATCGTGGTTAGTGATGAATCCGGCAAAGACGCTAATCATAATTACCGCAGCCGCTGTTACAACTTTGCTACCAGCCCCAAACCCACGAACGACCGCGCTCTTTGCATCTTTCGTATGACTGAATTCCTCATGCATACCCGATACGAGGAAAAACTCGTAATCCATTGCTAGGCCAAACAAGATACCGATAGAAATAATCGGAATGAAGCTTACAATCGGACCAGGTGCATCAGCAATACCGAACCAACCCCACTGGAAGACCGCAACTAACGCGCCAAACATCGCAAGCACTGAGAGCAAGAAGCCAAGTGTTGCTTTGAGTGGTACAAGAATTGAGCGGAATGCCACAATCAATAGCACAAGCGAAAGTCCAACAACTACTGCAAGATATTCGGGCAATGCTGCAGCAAGCTTTGCGTTGATATCATTCTGCAAGGCAGTTGTTCCCGTGACAGCCAGCGTCGCACCATTTTCTGCGGTTAACTTCTTTTTCTCAGACTCATCACGGAGCGACTCTATAAGGCTACTTGTTGCCTTGTCGCTCGGTGCAGACTTTGGAATTACTTGAATGATTCCTGCTGTACCGTTGTCATTTACCGTTGCTGGCAACGTCTCTTTGACATCTGATAGCTTAGCAATACGATCAGAGACTTTTTTCAGCTGAACATATTTTGCATACTGCTCGACACTTTCATCAACCTTTTTCTGAGCTGCGGCAAGCTGTTGTTTGCCCTGAGCCTCAGCTGCAGAAATTTCTTGCTGCAAAGCCATTTGACCTTCGAGTGTTGTCACTTGCGCAGCCTTGGCCATGAAGTACCCTTCCTGCTTCTTTTTCGCCGCAGCAATTTGCTTCTGTAGCTCTTGCTCGGCAGGTACGCGGATAGAATCTTTGTCGGCCTGACTTACTACCGGTAGATCTTCCACTACAACAGCAAGCGGACCGTTATAACCAACACCAAAACCTTTCGTCACTAAGTCATACGCTTTACGTTCTGTCGTTGAGGTAGCGGCATATTCATCGGTTGGTAAACCAAGTGTTAAATCTTTAGCAGGAATAGCTACGACACCGATTGCGATAACTGCCACCGTGAGCGCTACCCATGGACGACGCGTAATTGCTTCACCCCATCGGTACCAGAATGTATTGTGGCTGAGGCGAGTTTTCTTTTTTGTATGCTTCTGCGCAGCCAGTACTTTGGCACGTGTCTTCTTACCAAAAATCTTAAGCCCGGCAAGACGCAGTAATGCAGGAATTAAAGTGATAGCCACCAATGCAGCAACGGCGATACCTGCAGCACCAGCCAGACCCATCGTCGTCATGAATGGTATATTTACAATACTCAGCGCAGCAAGAGCAATTACGACGGTCAGCGCAGCAAACACTACCGCATTTCCAGCTGTACCAATCGCACGCGCTGTCGCTACTTCAGGCTTGTGACCTTCCATGAGCAATGTACGATACTTGCTAATGATAAAGAGTGAATAGTCGATACCAACAGCCAGACCAAGCATGATACCAAGTACCGGCGTTGTTGTATTAATCGTAAAGAGTTGCCCGAGAGAAAAGAGCCCGAGTGTACTCGCACCAACCGCTACAAGCGCAGTTACAATCGGCATGCCGGCAGCAATCAATGAACCAAGCGTCATAAAGAGCACGACCAGCGCTAATACCACACCGGCAATCTCACCAACACCAAGTATTTCACCTGGCGTCTGACTTACTAGTCCGCCACCCGTTTCAACCTTGAGGTCATCGTGGCGGGTTGATGTAACCAATTTTTCAACATCGTCTAGTGTCGACTCCTCTACCGAGCCAACTTCTTTGTCGAGCTGCACAGGAATGTAAGCGATCGTTCCATCTTTACTTATCAGCTTATCAGTCTGAGTGAATGGATTGATAGCTCCGCTAACGCCATTAACTTTCTCAACGTTTTTCGTCAAATCAGTAATATCCGATTTGAAGTCAGCAATTTTCTTGCCATCCCCTGCCTGGAAGACAATTCGTCCCGTTCCTTTGCCGCTATCAGGAAAGAGTTCCTGCATGCGGTCGATCGCTTGCTGCGCTTCGGTACCAGGAATACTAATTGCACTCGACGTTGGCTTCATAAATGTAAATGCCGTAAAGCCAAGCACACCCAGAAGCACCACCCAAGCCGTAATCACCTGCCACGGATGACGGTACATTGTCGTCCCTACTTTATGTAAAAATGTTGCCACTGTATTACGCCTCCTTATTCGTTAATCGCTTGGCTTCGTTTATTAAATCGCCTATGGTGCCAAGGTGTTTATCGGATGCCGACAAGCAGTAAATCGTTTTATTGCCTTGTTTGTACGGCGACACCATGCCAACATCTTTCAGTATCTTCAAATGATGAGATACTGTTGGCCGCGACAATTCCGTACGTCCCGCAAGCTCGCCAACCGAAAGATTATTACCCTCAAGCATGATAAGTATCAATTCTTGACGCTCATCATTTCCAAGGGCACTAAACAGCGGACGACTTTTCGCAAAGAGTGCGCGCATGTGTGCTAGTTCTTTTGGACTTCCCATATTACTAGCATACATACTTGGTCGAAAAAAATCAACCAAGTTTTGTATTTATAACTTAGATCACGATTGGCAAGTCTTCAATGGCGACATTAAGTATGCTCGCCAACTTGTCTATCTTCTGAAATTTACAATACTTTATCGCTCTGTCATTTCGATCATAAATGCGATAGTAGTGATCGTATGAAACTACCTCTCCACGAAAATTCTTTGCCTCGGTTGGCTTGTCGATGCGCTTGATATACCAGCCGTCCGGCTGGTCATTAAGAATCCGCTTGATTTTTGCGTAGTGATTAAACGCCATGCTATTTATTTTGCTGGTTGGTGTAATAAATTGCAAAGAAGCTTGCTACACTTAAGTATATGGATGTTCCTCTCGCCACGCTCGCAATTGCGCTCGTCGTATCAATGGCGATAAATCTCTCGATGTTTCTGGTAGCCTTCCGCCTGCAATCGGATAAATTGACTGACATTTCTTATGCCATAACATTCGCGACCATTGCAGCATGGGCATTCAGTATATCTGACACTGGCCCATATCATGTAATTCTCCTTGCCATGGTCCTCATTTGGGCTTTACGGCTTGGCGGCTTCCTTCTCTACCGCGTTATCAAAAACGGTAAAGATTCGCGCTTTGATGAAATGCGAAATGACTTTCTAAAGTTTGGCCGTTTTTGGCTAGCCCAAGCAGTCGCAGTCTGGGTAATCATGATTCCAAGTATCTTAGCCTTTGACGCATTTTCATC
>JASLCR010000030.1 GCA_030145955.1 Candidatus Saccharimonadales bacterium | reverse complement strand
CGGGGCATTAGCTCATTTGGCTAGAGCGCTTCGCTGGCAGCGAAGAGGTGAGCGGTTCGAATCCGCTATGCTCCACCAAGAGATGAGAGTTCGAACCCGTGACCGGCCTAGCGCTTGTCGCGGGTTCTTCTTGTTGGTTGAGGGGTGATTCTTTTAGAAAAGCGTTCTACTTACCGTAGCTCGGGTTGGCATAGATGGACTCATTATTGCACATATACAGTTTAGGGTGATATACTGAAGCCACTTATGGTTATTGGACGTAGTCAAAGATTCCATAGAGGATTTACAATTGTTGAACTCATTATTGTGATTGTTGTGATCGCAATCTTGGCTACGGTTGGTGTCGTTGCGTATAACGGGACGCAGCAGCGAGCTGCCAGTACTGTATTGCAGTCTGATTTGCGTGGTGCATCTGAAAAACTTGATATTGATCAATCGAAGAATGGAGCATATCCATCAACAGCAACAGATCTTGCTGCGAGTCCAGGGACAACTTTTACGTATCGTTCATCCGATAGCGCCTCGTATTGCTTGTCTGCAAAAAGTAGTAGAAGCGGTGTGCCAGAATATTATGTTACTCAAGATGGGAAAATCCAACAGGGTGCATGCCCAGTAGTACCTCCTCCAGCTCCGACCAACCTTGCGGGGTCGGTAACTGAAGTTGGCGGGTACGATAGCTATAGCGATTATGTCAAAATGACGGTTACATGGACCTCAGCAGCTCCAAGCTTGGTTGCAAGCTACGAGGTGCAGGGTTGTGCGGTGTCATCAGTTGCTAATCCGAGTGCTGGAACTCGTTCGTGTACAAGCAATCAGGTTACCTATCCAGCCCAAGCGACCGGCCCCCTTTACCAAACTTTTTCGGTACGGGCAGTTGCACCAGATGGGGTAACGAAGTCAGCATGGGTGAATGTGAATGTGCAGTACCTCTAATAGCTAGAGTGAAGTTCTGATGTATCTCACGTAGATATGTTATAATGATGGTATGGAGGCCCTTTAATCGGGGCATATTTTTATGAAAGACCCAAAGCAAATACGCAATATTGCAATCATCGCTCATGTCGACCACGGCAAGACAACGTTAGTCGATGGACTGTTAAAGCAGTCAAATACCTTCCGTGACAACCAGGCCGAAATGAGCCAAGAGCTCATTATGGATTCAGGTGACCAAGAGCACGAACGTGGTATTACAATTACCGCCAAGCAGACGTCAATCTACCATGGTGACTACAAGATTAATATCATCGACACCCCTGGACACGCTGACTTCTCAGGTGAAGTGGAGCGTACGCTCAATATGGCTGACGGTGTGTTATTGATTGTTGACGCACAAGAAGGCCCAATGCCGCAGACGAAGTTCGTGCTAACAAAAGCCCTAGAGCTTGGCCTTAAGCCAGTAGTGGTAATTAACAAGATTGATAAGCCTGCACGTCGCATAGAGGAAGTGGAAGATGAGCTTGCAGATCTTTTCCTTGAACTTGCAACCGACGATTCACAGCTCCATTACCCAATTTACTACGCGATTGGCCGTGAGGGTAAGGCATGGACATCGGTACCTGAAAATCCAAGCGAGCACGCTGATCTAGAGCCAATTTTTGAAGCAATTATCAACGATATCTCTGCTCCTAATGTTGACACCAACGGGGCTTTACAATTGCTTGTGACAAGCCTTCAATATGATTCATTTGTTGGAAAATACGCGATTGGCCGTGTAACACGTGGTACGGCAAAGCGTAGCCAAGCAATCACACTCATTAAGCGGGATGGTACGGAGATTTCTGGACGCATTGAAAAAGTATTTGGGTATCGTGGGCTTAACCGCGAAGAAGTCGACGAAGCATGTGCGGGTGATATCGTGGCACTTACTGGTATTGCTGATGCACATATTGGTGAAACAATTGCCGATAAGGAAAATCCTGAAGCGTTGCCGACAATTGATATCGAAGCACCGACGATCAGTATGTATCTTGGCCCGAACACTAGTCCTATGAAGGGCCGCGAGGGTGAGTTTAATACATCACGTCAGATTGGTGATCGTCTGAAGAAGGAGCTCGAAACAAACGTCAGTCTTCGTGTTGAGGATGATGGTATCGGCTTCACGGTGTCTGGTCGTGGCGAGCTACATCTAAGTGTGCTTATCGAGACTCTTCGCCGAGAAGGCTACGAGTTTGAAGTAGGACGCCCACAAGTAGTGACAATTGAAGAAGATGGCGTTACGAAAGAGCCAGTTGAAGAACTCTACATTGAAGTTGGCGCAGAATTTGTTGGTGCGATTAGTCAAGAGCTTGGCGCGCGCCGTGCTGAGATGCGTGGTCAGGAAACGACTGCCAGTGGCACCACGAGGCTTGATTATATTCTGCCAACTCGCGCGTTGATTGGTTTACGCAATATTTTGCTGACAGCAACCAAGGGTACAGTGATCATGAACAGCTTACCGCACGGCTACCAGCCAATGGGTGGCAAAATGCCGCAGACTCGTAACGGTGTGCTACTTGCTTTTGAAGCCGGTACAACAACTCCATACGCACTGCAAGCTGCTGAAGCACGTGGTGAACTGTATGTTGGTCCAGGCGTCGAGGTATATTCTGGTATGATCGTTGGTCTTAATCGTCGCCAAGAAGATATGGAAATCAACGTTTGTAAGGCAAAGCATCTTACGAATATGCGCTCAAGCTCAAGCGATGGTGTAGTGCAACTGACGCCATTCACTGATCTTAGTCTTGAGCAGTGTATTGACTTCATTGCAGATGATGAGCTACTTGAAGTGACGCCAAAGAGTCTTCGTCTTCGCAAACGCTATCTCGATGCAAACGAGCGCAAACGCGCAAGCAAATAAGACTTGTGATAAAAATCCGCTGACGAATGCCAACGAATTTTTGATTACACATTATTTATTTTTTATCGTTGTGAGTAGAGGCAAATCTCTTTATAATTAAGAATATGCCAAAGTCCTTACGCTTGCCACGCAGCGATTATTTGAAGACGAATCTTGTCAAAACGACAGGCGTATTGCTGCGTACTGGCAAGAGTCCTGACGAAGCGTTGGGTGAACTATTTGAAAGTGTTCAGAAAAATAGGATATACAACGATGGTAAAACATTTGCCGATCTTATTCCGCGTGGGAGGATGAAGGAAATACAAAAAGAATATCTCCTGGCACGTGCAGATCCAGAGTTCGATTTACGCGAGTTTGTAAATCGCCATTTCTACGAGTTTGCCCCGCACAAGGAGCGCGAAGAATACCACACGAATTCTCATCACACAGTGAGCGAGCATATCTCAGAATTGTGGGATGTACTCGAGCGACGCAATCGTTTAACACGCGGCTCACTGCTAGCGCTGCCGTACCCTTATATCGTGCCAGGCGGCCGTTTTTCGGAGCAGTTTTATTGGGATTCATACTTTATTATGCTTGGGCTGGCAGCCGATAATCGCTGGAATACGATTGAAGGCATGATGAAGAATTATGCGTTTATGATCAGAAAGTTTGGGTTTATTCCAACTGCTAATCGTAGTTATTTTGTAAGTCGCTCGCAGCCTCCTTTTTTTAGTCACATGGTTCGCTTGCTCGCAAAGCACAAAGGCCGCACGCGAACATTTGCTGAATATCTTCCGTATATGTTGGCAGAATATCGTTTTTGGATGAAAGGGCGTACGAAGCTAACAAAGATGGAACATAAAGCCTACGCACGTGTCGTTGAGATGCCAAATGAGACATACTTGAACAGGTACTATGACAACAAGCGACAGCCGCGCCCGGAAAGTTTGAGAGAAGATGTTGAAACGGCAGAAGGCGCGGTCGAAAGAGACTCGGAACGGCTCTATTTACATTTACGTGCCGCAGCGGAAAGTGGCTGGGATTTTAGCTCTCGTTGGTTTCTTGATCCGCAAGATATTCGCACGATCCATACGGCAGATATCGTACCGGTTGACTTAAATTGCCTACTACTGCAACTTGAGCGCACAATCGCCGAGACATATCGACTTTTGAAGAATCCTCTGCTTGCCCAGAAGTTTCAAAAATTGGCCGACAAACGCGAAAAATCTATTCAGCAATATTGTTGGAGTGAAAGTGAAAAGTTTTTCGTTGACTATAATTTTCATCATAGCACTCAAGCGAGTTCGATAACGCTCGCCGGAGTATTTCCGCTATATGTTCGTGTTGCAAGTAAAGAGCAGGCAGATGCGGTAGCAAGCAGAATCAAAAAGGATTTCCTAAAAACTGGTGGACTTGCTACCAGCCTTGTAGAGAACGGGCAGCAGTGGGACGGCGCAAATGGATGGGCGCCGCTTCATTGGATTGTGATTGAAGGCTTAAGAAATTATGGCCATCACGATCTTGCGCGTGAGATTAAGAATCGCTGGGTGAAGCTTAATATGAAAGTATATACCGAGCAGCACAAGCTGATCGAAAAGTATAATGTAGAAGATGGTGTTGGTCTGGGTGGCGGTGGCGAGTATCCTCTGCAGGATGGATTTGGTTGGACAAATGGTGTCCTTGCGGCACTGCTTGCCGAGGATGCTTGACTCTCTCAAGACATAAGCGATATACTAAGGCCAGATGAAACAACGGTCCACCACACCGACTTCGATATTTTTTGATTTACTGCGAGTAAGTTCACTTGTAGCTGTATTGGTGGCGGTTATTGTTGGAGTCGTTATTCAAAGTAGTCGACCCGCCGATGCGCTCAGTGGCGTTGAGCGGCAAAAAAGAATCGACCAGCTCACAAAAGAAATTGATGAGTCGGTACAGTCATCGCGTGAGCTTAATCGTCAGTCAAGTTCGCTTTCATCCCAAGTTGCTGCAACCGAGCGTGAGCGCAGATATCTGCAGTCACAACTGAGCGCCAACACAACACAGCTTCAGGAAGTGAAGAAGAAAATCCAAGCAAGCGAGAAGTCGCTTGAGGTACGACGAGAAGCCTTGGGTCATGTTTTAGTCTCAAACTATATTGATGGTAAGATCACTCCAATTGAGATGCTTGCGAGCAGTGATTCAGTGGCAACATTTCTTGACCGGCAAACAATGCGCGAAAGTTTGCGTACAGAGCTAAACAAGTCGGTTGAAGCATTGAAAAAAGCTAAACAAGAGCTTGCTACGGAGAAAATACGTCTTGCAAAACTGCTGGGCGAACAAGAGAACCAACGTATTGCTCTTGATCAGCGTAGCGCGCAGCAGTCGTCACTTCTTGTTGCGACCAACGGTCAGTCAGCGAAGCTCGAAAAGGTAACTGCAGAAATGGCCGCAGAACGCAAGAAACTTCAGGTAAATCAGCAGCAACAGATGACAAATGCCATGGCAGGTGCAGAGCTCGTGACGAGTGGCACGATCTCGCAACCTGTGACCCATGTACCGAAGCCGCAACCAAAACCAACACCTACGCCACAGCCAGAAACTCCTAAACCTACAGAAACCCCTAAGCCAACAACACCGACTCCCGCTCCAGATCCGAAACCTACACCACCAGTAGTGCTGCCAAACGGTGGTTATCCGGCATACCTGCAAAACTGCTATATCGATTCAAATGCCCTAAGTTATGGTATTGATCCGTGGGGTTATGGGTGTCGTCAGTGCGTGAGTTATACTGCCTGGAAAGTTCTGCAAAAGACCGGCAAAGCAGCAATGTATTGGGGAAATGCAAAAGACTGGCCAGCAAGTGCAAAGCGAGTCGGCTATAAAACTGGCACGACTCCTCGCGAAAAATCTGTGGGTGTAATGACGAGTGGTCCATATGGCCATGTTGTATGGGTAGAGAAGGTAAACAGCAATGGTACTATCAATATTTCCCAGTACAACTACTGGCTGCCAAATAAATCAAATGGCGGTTGGGGCTGGTATTCTGAGTTTAAGAACGTTTCACCTAGTGCGTATCAAGCGTATATTTATGTGTAGGTTTTATGAAAAATATGTCTAATCGGGGCACGGCATCGCTGGGAGGCAGAAAGCGTTTTTTGGGTGGTAGCCGCGCGCGCTTGGTTGCATTTATACTTGGCCTCATCTTTGTATTGGGGGGAGGTATCTATTTGTCGTATGCTTATTTGGATCTATCGCATTGGAAGGAGACTAAGGCGACTGGCGTCATCGACAGCGGAGCGCAGTGTCGCATAGCTAAGTATGAATACGGGACAGAAAGGATATTTACGTACAGAATTGATGGTATCGAGTATACGCATAAGCACTGTGTAAAAGAGAAGGTAGTGCCTTCTTTTAAATCTACCATCAGGTACGATCTCAATGATCCGTCTAAGTCGCAGCTGGGTGCCATTGGTACGGAGCGATTTGCTGCCATTGCTGTAATGGTACTTGGCGTCATTGTCTTGTTGATGGCAATCTTCACTACCGATACCGCTAAAGACAAAAAATAAATACACATATTGCATAAATTCTTCTGCTGATGTTATCATAAGCAGTATGAAGAAACACATTCAAGGATTTACGCTTGTAGAATTATTGATCGTTATCGTGGTAATTGCTATCCTTGCTGCGATATCTGTTGTAGCGTACAACGGCATTCAGGCACGAGCCAACCAAGCTGCAAATCAATCAGCAATTAGGGCATATATACAAGCCTTTCGGCTTATGAAGGCTGATGGCGGTAGTTTGCCTACGGGAAATAATGCTAACTCATCCTGCCTTGGGCCTGAACCGCAGCCTAACCCTTGTGCAATTGCTGGGCAAACTGCATCAGCTACTTCGACAGCAAACACGAAGGTCATGCTTGAGAACTACGATATGAAATCTCAGCCGGGTATAGTGGGTGGTGGCTATACGCATTTGGTGTACAGTTCATCATTCTACGGAGAGCCTGCTCTCTTGTGGCAAGTGGCGGCAAGCCAAGAGTGTGTTGCTGCGCCAGGTCGTTTTCGGATTGATCCAAACTGGGTCGATGGTGTTAAGAACGGTAACCGCAATGCCACCCAAACAACATGCTATATGTCGCTGAGAGATCTTTAAGTGATATCGTCAGGAAGAAAGCCTTTTTCATGCTTGAAGTCGGCTTGCCATTTATAGTCTTTGCCATAGCCAAGATCTTTCATAAGTTTGGTTGGGGAATTACGGATATGAAGGGGCACGGGGGAATCTGGGTGAGATTTTGCGAGTGCTTTAGCGTCGTGCATGAGGTCGGTAATCTCACGAGATTTTTCGCTTCGGGCTAAGGCTGTTGCGCAGTGGTACAAAATATAGTTCGATTCTGGCATGCCAACACGTTCTACAGCCTGAAACGTTGCGACTGCCAGGCTAAGTGCACCGTTGCCGGCCAGACCAATATCCTCGCTTGCAAATATCACCATACGCCGAGCGATAAATTTCGGATCTTCGCCAGCATCGATCATACGGCTAAGGTAGTAGAGGGTTGCCTTGACGTCACTACCACGCATGCTTTTTATAAATGCCGATATAACATCGTAGTGCATATCGCCTTTTTTATCGTAGCCTGGAACCTTTTTTTGTGCGGCGGCTTTGACGATGTCTGGCGTGACTTTCTCGCCAAAGCTAAGGGCAAGCTCTAGGTTGCCAAGTGCTACGCGGCTGTCACCGCCAGATAATTCTGCTAAATAATCAAGCGCCTTTGGCGTAACATCCTTTGTCTTTTTCAGTTGCTTGAGTGCACGCTTGAGTATGGCTATAATTTCATCTTTTGTAAGCGGTTGTAGCACTAATACGCGGGTTCGGCTGAGCAGCGGCGTGATAACCTCAAAGCTTGGATTTTCTGTAGTAGCACCAATAAGCGTGATTAGGCCAGATTCTACATGAGGCAGAAACGCGTCTTGCTGTGCTTTGTTGAAGCGATGAATTTCATCAACGAATAGAATTGTCCGAAGCTTGAGGTTCCAATTTTGCCTGGCATGTTCAATAACTTTCTCGACGTCTTTCTTGCCACTTGTAACGGCTGATAACTCAATGAATTCTGCATCTACTTCCTTGGCAATGATTCGTGCTAGGGTTGTTTTGCCGGTCCCAGGCGGCCCCCAAAGTATTAGACTGACAGGCTCTTTTTGCTTGACGATACGCCTAAGGATTTCTGTATCACCAAGAAGATGTGTTTGTCCAATCACCTCATCGAGTGTTTCAGGGCGCATTTGTTCGGCAAGCGGAATTCGAGTCATATATATAGTATATCTGTACTTACTGTACAAATGTAGCACTTTGTCACCTCGGAAATAAGAGAATGTCTCTCATTTCGCTCGGACTCCGCGTGCTATACTGAGAAGTACTATGAACCGACAAACTGTATTAATGCTGTTCGGCGGTGAGTCATCAGAGCATGACGTCTCTATCATGAGCGCACGCAATGTTTATGCGGCAATGGATAGCGAAAAGTACGATGTACTTCTTGGATATATTGATCGGGGTGGAAAATGGTGGCTTCTTGATAACTGGCAGGATAATCTTGAAGATCATGGTGGTGTGCAAATGTCGTTTGTACCTGGATCGGGAAGCTTTATTACGATTCCTGGTAGCAGAGTAGTGCATGTTGATGTTGTATTTCCTGTACTTCATGGGGAAAATGGTCACGAAGACGGTGCAGTGCAAGGTATGATGAATCTCGTGCATGTTCCGGTGATCGGCTCTGGGCTTGGCGCAAGCGCAGTTTGCTGGGACAAGCTCTATACAAAACAATTACTGACAGCAAACGATATTGCTGTGACGCCGTATATTGTATGTCGTCGTGATGACGAGCTTGAATATAGTCAAGTTGTTGCCAAGCTTGGTGATGGTTTCTTTGTAAAACCAACCATTGCTGGAAGTTCCATTGGTGTCAGTAAAGTGCATGATGAGAGTGAGTTTAGCGCAGCACTTGATACCGCGTTTGAGCATTCTGGTGTGGTGCTCATTGAAAAAGCGGTTGTTGGTCGTGAGCTTGAAGTAGCAGTGCTTGGCAGTCCACCGCATCATCAGACAAGTGATGTTGGTGAGATTATCCCTGGTGAAGAATTCTATAGTTACGAAGATAAATATTCGGCCAATAGCAAAGCGCAGGTATTAACTCATGCCGAACTACCCGATGATCTTCGCGAGCGAATTAAAGCAATTGCCTACGATGCATACGCAAAACTTGGCTGCGAGGGCTTGGCGCGCGTTGATTTTCTAGCGAGTGAATCTGGGGAAGTGTATGTTAACGAGCTCAATACATTGCCTGGCTTTACAAGTATTAGCCAGTATCCAAAACTTTGGAGTGAGCAGGGTGTCCGATATGCTGAGTTAATTGATCGGCTTATCGAGTTTGCTGTGAAAAAATGATACAATTAGGTGAAAGAAAACGGAGGAATTTATGGAACTACTGATCGGTATTATTGTTCTCATTATCATTTTTGTCTTGAGTGGTATTAAGATTATTAATCAATATGAGCGGGGTGTCGTACTGACGCTTGGTCGCTATACTGGTATTCGTGAGCCAGGTCTTCGCGTGGTTGTACCAATTATCCAGCGCCTTATTCGTGTCGATGTGCGCTCAACGCCGATTGATGTGCCAAAGCAAGAGATTATTACAAAAGATAACGTAACAGTTGGTGTAGACGCAGTAGTCTATCTACGTGTAATTGAGTCAAGCAAGGCAGTGCTTGAAACAACTAATTATATCTATGCGACGAGTCAGTTTGCTCAGGCGGCACTTCGTGATGTAGCTGGTAACGCCGATCTTGATGAGCTACTTTCAAATCGTGAAGCGATTTCACAGCAGATTAAAGAGATCGTCGACAAGCAGACCGATCAGTGGGGAATTGATGTTGAGAACGTAAAGATTCAGAACATTGAGCTACCTCAAGACATGAAGCGCGCCATGGCGAAGCAAGCTGAGGCTGAGCGTGAGCGACGTGGAGTTGTGATCGCTGCCGAAGGTGAAAAGCAGGCTGCCCAAGCTGTGGCAGACGCAGCGGCAATGCTGAGCAAGATTCCTGGGGGTATTAATATCCGTACATTGCAGACACTTGAGAAGATTTCAGTAGAGCCAAGCCAAAAGACATTAGTGTTACTTCCAACTGAACTTACCAACCTTAAAGACATTCTTTCCAAGTAATCCTTGAGATTTCGCCCCTGTTCCGTTACAATGGAGCGGAGCATTGCTCTTTAGATCCTGCGTGAAACGCTAGTATTCGTAGAGTAGAGGCCAGGCCGTTCCACTTGCGGCATAAAATAAGTTGTGTAAATGAAAGATTGTGTGGCTCTTTAGCTCAGTTGGTAGAGCAGAGGCCTGAAGAGCCTTGTGTCACTGGTTCAAGTCCAGTAG
>JASLCR010000027.1 GCA_030145955.1 Candidatus Saccharimonadales bacterium | reverse complement strand
AATGGGTGAATCAGGGGTAGCTGGGCCAAAACTGCTGGCGATTGGTGATATTTTTACCGATGCGTTTATTAAACTCGACGAGAACTATGCGAAAGTTGAGAAAGACGAAGAGGGTAATGAGTGGCTAAAGCTTCCCTTTGGTGCAAAACCACCATATGAAGGTGTTGATATTGTTCGCTCAGTCGGTCCATCTCCGAATGCGGCCGTTTCATGCGCGCGGCTAGGGCTTGATGTGAGCCTTATGGCTTGGGTAGGTGGTGATGATGTCGGTGAGGAAGCAATCGAACATCTGGAGTCTGAAAAAATTGCCACTGACTCGATGGTTGTCGAGGAAGATAAGGCGACTAGCTACTGGTATGTGCTTCGTCACGGGGCTGATCGAACTATGCTTGTAAAGAGCGAGACATACGCCTACGAATGGAAAGATCCTGAGACGGTACCAGAATGGATTTATCTTGCCTATATCGGCAAGGACTCGTGGCCATTACACGAAGCATTACTCGATTATCTCGAGAGAAATCCAAGCGTAAAGTTTGTATTCCAGCCAGCAACCTATCACTTTGAATGGGGTATAGAGAAGCTAGCCGGACTTTATCGCCGTGCGCACTTAGTGGTAATGAACCGCGAAGAGGCAATGCAAGTCACCGGCAAGGGGCGGGACGACATTGGCCAGCTTGCAAATGGGTTGCACGAGCTTGGTCCAGAAAAAGTGGTTATCACTGATGGCTCGCACGGCTCGTATGCGTCATTTGACTGGAAGCTGGTAACAATCCCGAATTACCCAGACCCTAAGGCTCCGGTTGATCGTACTGGTGCTGGCGATGCCTTCGCCTCAACTATTGTTGCTGGTCTCGCACTTGGAAAGTCTATGGAAGAGGCACTGACATGGGCGCCAATTAACAGCATGAACGTTGTACAGGAAATTGGTGCGCAAAAGGGCCTATTGACTCGTGAGAAAATTGATCACTTCCTGAAAGTAGCTCCAGAAGACTACAAGGTTACGCAACTTTAGTCATCGTCTTCGTCGTGACAATACGTTGTATTGCTTTTGACGATATTGAGGATCTCGTCAACACTATCGGTAATAGTGTATAGGGCGAGATCTTTTTCTTCGATTGACTTGTAGGTCAGTAGCGCATTCTTTGCAAGCTGGTCAAATGCATTCCAGAAGTGGCTTCCTACAAGGATAATTGGCGCTTTGTTGGTCTTGCCAGTTTGTATAAGGGTGAGAATTTCGGTAAGTTCATCGAGAGTACCAAAGCCCCCCGGGAAATAGATGTATGCATCGGCGTAGAGTGTCATTGCAATCTTACGCGGTGCAAAGTGACTAAAAGCGTAACTCTCGGTTGTGTAATTGTTCAGTGTTTGCTCGTGTGGCAGGGCAATATTAAAGCCTATTGAATTACCGCCAGCTTCGAAAGCCCCGCGATTTGCCGCACCCATAATGCCATGTCCACCACCGGTGATGACTGCATATTTTTCTTCCGCTAGACGAGCAGCCACCTCACGAGCTTTTTGATAATCCGGACTATCCTCTGGTGTACGTGCCGATCCAAAAATTGTGACCGTTTTATGATATTTGCGGATAATGTTGTAGCCATTTTGTACCTCATCGTCAATATCACCCAGGCGTATCATCGCTGCCTGTAAAACAATATCACGAGGAATACATACGTTTTCGTTTTTGTTTGGTTTTGGTTGCATAATTATTTTCATTGTAGCAGATAGGGGGTGAAAATACTTGTGTTTTATTTGTCTAGGCGTAAAATTAGGGTAGATAATACACTGACGGCTTAAAAGGGAGGATATATGAAGCATCAACAACAGGGGTCAGCACATGCGGTAGTTGTTATCGTACTTGTGCTAGCACTTATTACGGCACTTGGCTGGATTTTCTATCAGAACTTTGTCTATAAAGCACCAACAAAGAAAGACACAGAACTGGTTGTCATAGACAAGAGTAAAAAACAAGATACCAACACCGCAAAACAATATCACGACTTTCGGACTGATAAAAAAGATACGACAGGTGTAGTTGTTGCATCGGCTTCAGATGTCGATAAGCTTACCGACGCAGGCTCAGCACTCAAAGCGTACTTTAAAGCAAATGCCGGTATGGTGATGGACGGCATGACAATGAAATATACGGTTGATCGTCTCGAAGGCGACTATGCAGTCGGGGTGGACAACATGACGAGCGCCTATTTGATTTGGGGTCCAAAGGATGGAACTGGTGCTATAGCAAATGTTGCGGGCACACAAAATGAAGGTTTTTCATGTACTAACTTAGAAGCTGCGAAAGTGCCATACGAACTTGTTGATGGCAAATGTATTGCTGAGGGTAAGGGTGTTGTAGACTACAAAGGGTAGCTTCTCACTGGTACAATAAAATAAGTGAATAAATTCAAGCTTAACACTCAATATCAACCAACCGGTGATCAACCAGCTGCAATTGCGCAGCTGGTTGCTGGTTTGGAGAAAAATGAACGTGAGCAAACGCTACTTGGTGTCACTGGCTCTGGTAAGACATTTACGATGGCAAATATCATTGCGAATCGAAACGTGCCAACGCTCGTCCTCGCACATAATAAAACACTGGCTGCGCAACTATATTCAGAGTTTAAGAACTTTTTTCCAGACAACGAAGTTCATTACTTTGTGAGCTACTTTGACTATTACCAGCCAGAGGCGTACATCGCTAGTAGCGACACTTATATTGAAAAGGACTCAAAAATCAATGATGAGATTGATCGGCTGAGGCACGCAGCCACAACGGCACTATTAACGCGCCGTGATGTCATTATCGTTGCTAGCGTGAGCTGTATCTATGGTATTGGATCACCAGACAGCTATGCCGAAATGTCAATCCAGCTCAAAAAGGGCGAACGGCGGCAGCAAGATAAATTTATTCGGCTTCTCACGGATATCCAGTATCAACGCAACGATATTGATTTTCATCGAGGTACATTTCGCGTAAAGGGTGATGTTGTAGACGTATTCCCAGCGGGAAGTGATGTGGCATATCGTATAGAATTTTTCGGTGATGAGGTTGATCGGATGACACGGATTGATCCGCTGACCGGGGAGATTCTTGGTGAGCCAGATGAACTAAAGATTTTCCCATCAAGCCACTATGCAACACCGAAAGAACAGATCGCACAGGCGATCGAAGGCATTAAGCGCGAGTTTGATGAGCGGGTACAGTGGTTCGAGCAGCACGATAAGTTGCTCGAGGCGCAGCGCCTAGCACAGCGTACAAAATACGACATTGAGATGCTTGAAGAGACGGGGTTTGTCAAGGGTATTGAAAACTACTCGAGGTATCTTACTAATCGAGAATCGGGTGAGCAGCCAGCTACCTTGATAGACTATTACCCGGATGACTGGCTACTACTTGTGGATGAAAGTCACATGAGCTTGCCACAGGTGCGTGGTATGTATAATGGCGACCGGGCGCGCAAGGAAGTGCTGGTTGAGCACGGCTTCCGCTTGCCATCGGCACTCGATAACCGCCCCTTAAAGTTTGAAGAATTCGATAAACATATCAACAATGCGATTTATGTTTCTGCAACTCCAGGCGAATATGAGTTAACGCATAGCCCCGAGCCGGCCCAGCAAGTGATCCGCCCGACCGGGTTGCTCGATCCTGAGATTGAGATTAGAAAATCTGAAGGTCAGGTAGATGACTTGATTGCAGAAATTCGTGAGAAGATTGAGAAAAAACAGCGAGTACTCGTCACTACACTTACGAAACGGATGGCAGAAGATTTGAGTCAGCACTTGCAAGACATCGGTATCAAAACGGCATACATCCACTCTGAAGTTGATACTTTGGAGCGAGGAGATATTCTGCGTGATCTGCGCCAGGGCGTGTACGATGTACTTGTTGGCATTAACCTGCTTCGTGAGGGGCTTGACCTTCCTGAGGTAAGTTTGGTGGCGATTATTGATGCAGATAAAGAAGGATTCCTCCGCTCTGAGAGTGCATTAATCCAGACGATTGGTCGTGCAGCGCGACACGAAGAAGGCAAAGTGATTATGTACGCCGACAGTATGACTGGCTCAATGCAGCGGGCGATCGATGAGACCAACCGCCGCCGTGATATTCAGGAGGCATACAACAATGAGCATGGTATTACGCCGCGGAGCGTGGCGAAAGAAATTGGTGAAGGGCTTCGGGCGATTATTCCTATGAAGGAAGATGACAAAAGGCCAAAGCTTGATCTTAAGAAGATTCCAAAAGATGAATACGACTCACTCGTCAAGGATCTGTCGGCACAAATGGATCTTGCAAGTGCAAACTTGGAGTTTGAAAAAGCAGCGGAGCTCCGAGATCTTATTGCAGAGATCCGCGCTAAGCAGAGTTAAGAAGCACCGGGTAAAGAGCCGTCAAGAAGTTGCATCGTGGCCATGAAGGCTTGATTGTCTGTGTATTGTTTTGGCCCTGAAGTATCGATGGCGTGCACTGCGAATCGACCAGCGTACTTGCCTAGCTGAAGGCGTACTTCTGGGTAATGGACTTCGTGTAATTTCATTCGCATCTCTGCTTCTTCATCGTCTACATAACGGTCGGGGTGTTTGTCATTACGTTTTAGCACGCGTGCCATAGCCGTCTCTCTATCGAGCTCGGCAACAAGCGCACCTGGGGTAGCCCATTCACTTACTTCGGTAAGATCAAAATAAGCACCAACCTGTGAAGCATAGCGTGGATATCCATCAAGAAAAACCACTTGGGTATCACGTCGATTTGATTCGCTTAATGCCTCATACGCAACGACTTCCACAACCTCATCATCCATGGGATAGTGTGCTCGCAATGGGTTGGCGAGGTGATCGATGATGTACTCCTGGTATATTGAATGAATAGCCTGTCGGCTGATCATACGGAGACGGTCGCCGATTGAAATGTGTTCAGCACGAAGACTCGTGGAGAGATGAAGGCGGTCAACCAGCGCTCGTGCCATTCGAGACTTGCCGCTTCCTGGACTTCCACCGATATGAATTATGCTTCTTTCGGCCATGGTTGTTCCTTTGCAGTTACCATTATACTCCTGTAGTTAGACTACAATAAATCTTTTTCTGCGCTATAATGAGTAGTATGACACAAATTTCTCGTGACGACGTCGCACGGCTCGCGACGCTAAGTAGCTTGCAACTTGCAGATAATGAAGTGGATGCGCTCGTTAATGAGCTTGATGGCATCGTTGGATACATTACGCAGCTCGATGAACTTGATACCGAAGGTATATCGCCAACCTATCAGGTGACTGGTCTCGAGAATGTTTGGCGTGCCGATGAAGTGCAGCAGGGAGTTGTGCGCGAGAAGCTTATTGAGCTTGCCCCAGAGTCCATGGATGATCAAATAAAAGTTCCAAAGGTGCTATAGAGACATGACAAAAATTGCTGATTATTATGGAAAATCTGCCGTTGAAAATGTAACGGCTGCGTTTGAAAAAGCAAAACAAAATGAGTCATACCATGCACTTCTTGCTCTTACTGAAGAGCGAGCACTCGAGCGCGCCAGGAGAGTTGATGCGGGCGAGGTTACCGGTAAATTAGCCGGGGTTCCATTTGTCGTTAAAGATAACTTTTTAGCATTTGGCGCACCAACAACCGCGGCAAGTAAGATGCTTGAGAATTTCAGTGCACCACTTCAGGCGACTGCTGTCGAGAAGCTTGAGCGCGAGGGGGCGATTTGTATTGGCAAAGCAAACCTTGATGCCTTTGCTCATGGTGGAAGTACGGAGAATTCTGCGTTTGGACCTACGAAGAATGCGGTTAATCCTAATAAAGTTGCTGGCGGTTCGTCTGGAGGTTCTGCAGTCGTAACGGCACTCGATATCGTACCATTTGCACTGGGTACAGATACTGGCGGATCGATCCGTCAACCGGCTAGCTTTAATGGTGTCGTTGGCATGAAGCCAACCTATGGTACCGTGAGTCGCTATGGTGTGGTTGCTATGGCGTCGAGTACAGACTGTATCGGCTGCTTTGCGACAAACGCTGACGATACCGAGCTTGTGCTTTCAGTGATGGCTGGTAGGGATGAGAAGGACATGACGACATTGCCCGATTTCTTGTCGTCCGTAGAGCAATCAAAGCCTCTCAAGATTGGTATTATTAAAGAATTCATGACTGATGATGTTGATGAAGACGTGCGCAATGCAGCGAATGAGTATGCTGATAAGCTGCGTGCGGCTGGACATGTAGTTGAGGAAGTTAGCTTGCCAATCGTTAAGCATACGCTTGCCATGTACTATATTATTGTTCCGGCAGAAATCTCAAGTAATCTTGCTCGTTATGATGGTGTGCGATATGGATACCGAGCTGAAGGAGCGAAGACATTGGCTGAGCTGTATGGTCGTTCGCGAGACGAAGGATTTGTTACTGAAAATAAGCGCCGAATTATGATTGGTAGTTATGTGCTGTCGAGCGGGTTCTTTGATGCATACTATCAGCAGGCGCAAAAAGCACGCACACTTCTTATTCAGGAGCTTGATCAATTGTTTGCCGAGTATGATATGTTAATTGGTCCAACTGCGCCAACACCTGCATTTGGATTTGGTGATAACACAAGTGATCCAATCAAAATGTACCTATCGGACGTGATGACGGTCCCGGCAAGTCTGGCTGGTATTCCTGCTATAAGTGTGCCATCGGGAGTGTCGAAAGATGGTCTGCCAATTGGTGTGCAGCTCATGGGGCAACGACAGTCTGATGCACTGCTGCTTGCGGCGGCAAGATCAGTGGAGTATGCGTCGTGAGCGTAGAATTATTATTGTTTTTTGTAGCGATTTTACTTCTCGGGGCTATTGTGTTGGCGTTTATCGCGCGCAAAGGTATCACGTCACAGCTTAACCAGGATAGTTATCGAAGTGCGTGGCTCAAGATTGAGCAGGAAATTGACCAAGGAAATGCCCCGAGCTATCAGCTTGCGCTCTTGAATGCCGACAAGCTGCTTGATAAAGCGTTGAAGGCTAAAGGTGTGAAAGGACAGACGATGGGCGAGAGGATGAAGGCTTACAATCAGCAATGGTCTAATGCAAATAATATTTGGAGCGCACATAAAATACGCAATAAGCTCGCACATGAGTCTGGCTTTCAGGTTGATTATGATACGACGAAACGTGCACTTGCAGTGTATAAGCAGGCATTGAAAGACGTGGGGGCGATATGAGTCTACAAGATTGGGAAATGACAATTGGTATTGAATGTCATGTACAGCTCGCCACAAAAACGAAGCTATTTAGTCCGGCCGACAACGACGCTCGTGATGCGGCGCCAAATAGTAAAGTACATGAGATTGATTTTGGGTTGCCTGGTATGTTGCCGGTATTGAACCGTGAGGCGGTTAATCTCGCTATCAAAGCAGGAAAGGCACTCAACGCTGATATTGCACGCATCTCACGCTTTGATAGGAAGCACTATTTCTATCCAGACCTTCCGAAGGGGTATCAAACTTCACAGATGTACGAGCCAATTATCCTTGCCGGATATGTTGATGCACCGCTCGAGAATGGTGAATCTGTTCGCGTTCGTATTCATCATGCACACATGGAAGAAGATGCTGGCAAGCTGACACACTTTGGGGACTACAGCCTGGTTGACCTCAATCGTGCAGGCACCCCATTGATTGAAGTTGTGTCGGAGCCTGATATTCATTCCCCTGAAGAGGCTCGTGCGTTTGCAACCGAACTCTACAACCTTATGACTTACGCGGGCGTCACGCAAGGCAACCTTTATCATGGCAATATGCGCTTTGACGTCAACATTTCAGTGGCGCCGAAAGGCTCTAGCGAGCTTGGAAAACGGGCAGAAGTAAAGAATCTCAACTCATTCAGAAGCGTTGAGAAAGCGGCTGAGTATGAATTTAAGCGACAAGTTGAACTGCTTGAGCGCGGTGAGCGAATTGTGCAAGAAACTCGTGGATGGAATGATGACAAATGTATTACGACTTCGCAGCGAAGCAAAGAAGATGCGCAGGACTATCGCTACATGCCGGATGCTGATATTCCACCTATTGTTTTGACTGATGAGGAGATTCGCGATATTCAAGCAGGTGTACCAAAGCTTCCACCAGAGTATCGGGAGGAGTTTGCCGGGCTTGGTGTAGATAAATCGGTTGTGAACACTGTGCTTGCCAAGCAGCTACTAGCGGAGATGGTTTCGCAGGTTCTTCAGCAAGACCGTAAGGCTGCAAAGCGTGTTGCAAACTGGGTTGCAAGTAATCTTAGTCTTGATGAAAATACCAAACTTGAATCATTGGCGGCCATTGATGATCTTGTTGAATTGGCTGGTATGGCTGAAGAGAATGAAATTTCTTCAAATGCAGCAAGCGAGCTTTTTAATGATTTAATGAACGGTGCTACTGGTCCGCGTAAGATTGCCGAAGACAAGAATTTACTCCAGGTGAGTGACGAAGGTGCGATTGCGGCTATCGTTGATGAAGTACTCGCCGACCCAGCTAGTCAGAAGGCGGTAGAGGATATTCGTAGTGGAAACGATAAGGCAATCGGATTTCTCGTTGGTCAGATTATGAAAAAATCTCAAGGAAAAGCAAACCCTGGCTTGGCACAGAAGCTTATACGAGAAAGGTTGTAGCTCGTGAAAAAATGGCAGCGGATTGATGACGGTCTACAGATAACAAAAGTTGGCTTTCGCTCTGTTGTTCACAAGGCATTCATTATGATTGCGCAGTTTACAGAGAACGCAAAGTTGGCAAAAATGACCGATGTTCAAGCTGTCTTTTTGCCATATGGTAAGCTAAAGGAGTTGGAGGGAACAATATGAAGCAAGTGACGAAAGCAATTATTCCGGCTGCCGGGTTTGGCACGCGTTTTTTGCCGCAAACAAAGGCGATGCCTAAGGAAATGATGCCACTGATCGATAAGCCGATCATTCAGTATGTCGTTGAGGAGCTTGTTGCGGCGGGCATTAAAGATATCATCATCGTCGGCAGTACTAATAAGAGGGCGATTGAAGACCATTTCGATATTCCAAGTGAAGACTTGCTTGCCAATCTTCGCGCGGGTGGAGAAAAGAAAAAGCCATTTATTGATCTTATTGAAAATATTGCAAGCATGGCAAACTTTGTGTATGTGCGCCAGAAGGGACCGTATGGAAATGCAACTCCATTACTCTCCGCCTCGCACTTAATTGGCGACGAGCCTTTTATCTATACTTGGGCTGATGACTTCTTTTCGCCAGAAGCTAATTCGACAAAGCAGATGATAGAAACCTACAACAAGCATGGCGGCGGAGTATTTGCCTGTAAGCGAGCTGTCTATGACGATGAATATAATAGATACGGTTTTGCTGCAGGCGAATCAATTACTGATGGGTTAATCAGGATGGAGCATGTTGTTGAAAAACCTGGAAGTAAACAGGCTTCGCCCTCTGACCTCGCAAGTGTATCCGGCTATTTACTGCCAGCAGAGTTACTTGCGTATATTGAAAAAGGCTCCCAAGAGCACAGTGAGGGTGAATTTACCTTCCAGCCTTTTGTGCAGCAGATGATTGATGAAGGGCATTCGTTCTTTGCTAAAGAAATCGAAGACGCAACATTCTACGACACGGGTAATCCACTTGAATACTTGAAGACAACATTTGATTTTGGGTTGAAGCATCCGGAATTTGGCGGCGAGCTCCGCAATTATATAGAAGCGAAGCTTAAGGGGTAGAGTAGCTTCTAGCTTTAACTTAACACCTACTTCATAGTACAATAAGTATTATGAACGCCACTGAAATTTTGG